>JAFTKV010000085.1 GCA_017453085.1 Clostridia bacterium | reverse complement strand
CCACGGAGTGCAACGGTGTCCGAGCCTGCATAGGTGACAATGGATACACGATCCTCGGGATTCAGGTTCTCCGCCAGCATCATAAAGGCGGTCTGTACCAGCTGCAGCTTGTCGGCAGAGAACATGGAGCCGCTGGTATCGATTAAGAAGACCAGATTGTTCTTCGTTTCGGAAAACTTCACTTCCTGAGCGGCAAGTCCGATGGTCAACAGCTTGGTTTCGCTATTATAGGGAGTGTCGAACACAGAGGAAGTCAACGAGAAAACCGACCCGTCAGTAGGCGTTTCGTAGTCGTAACTAAAATAGTTCAGCATTTCCTCCACCCGAACGGCATCCTTGGGGATATCGTATCCGTTTTGGAGCAAGCTCCGTAAATTAGGGTAGGAGGCAGTGTTTGCGTCGATAGAGAAATAACTGGTGTTTTCCTCTTCAGTGGAAACAAAGGCGTTTTCCACGATTTCGGTATAGCTTTCGCCTTTCGTGGAAAGATCGGTGCTACTGCCGGCGTAAAAATTGCCGGAGTTAGAATAAGCTCCGTTGGCCGAATCTGCTGCTCCGCTGCAAGATGTCAACGCAAGCACCGAAGACGACAGAAGAACTGTTGCCAGCATTTTAGTGACTGTAGATTTTGAATGTTTCATGTTTATCCCTCCTTTGATAATATTTTAGCATAATTCAAGGTTATTGTCAATAGATATTTCAGAATAATTTGCGAAGATTTTGTAAACAATGTGTGATAAAACTGTCATAAAAAGAACGGCAAATATGTAAAAACGATCCGTCATTAGATAATATGCAGAAGGGGCGGAAGTAATCCCCACAATGAAGCCAATTGAATAAGCAACGCTCCCGAAGCAATTGGCTTTTGGGAGCGTTGTTATTGAGTTTGTTTGCCAACATCTGTTTAAACTCGGCAAGATCGTATTTCACTAACAGATAATTCTGACAAATAATGTTTTAAGGACGTTGTATTTTCATACAGCCCACCCGAAGGGCTTACTGCCTACAGCAAGCCACCGCAGGTGGCATCTGCAATGCAGAGCGACGGGAGATCGCATGGGTTCGATTCCCTCCGAATCTATCTCCAACAAAAATGCACCCAGCGGGTGCATTTTTCAAACAGCCAGCCCGAAGGGCTTGCTGTGGAGCAGGCGACGGGAATCGAACCCGCGTGTCTGGCTTGGGAAGCGAGCGCTCTGCCATTGAGCTACGCCTGCATAGCAGTAAATCCGCTTCGCGGATTGACTGCGCCAATCTGCACAGTGCACTTAGTTTACCTTCACATTATAGCACACCCAAACTCAAATTGCAATACCTTTCCCGCAGAAACTTCTCGACAAAATTTCATCAAAACCGCCCGACGAGTATTCGTTGGGCTTCATAAAAGTTTTTGGGGGATCCAAGCCCCTTTTTTCAAAAAGGGGCTTGGCCACCGGAGGCATTAAAACTTATAAATATCGCCGGACTTGGAGGATTCGTAGATGCCTTCCAGGATCTGGGTGACAACATACGCCTGCTCGGGCTTCACGAAGGGCTCGGTGTCGTTGATGACCGCATCCAGCCAGAGACGTGCTTCTCGTGCAGAGGGATCTTCGCCGCCTACGCCGTCGTAGAAGGCAGCTGCAGAGCCACCGTTGACCGCATACTCGGAAACGTACTGCACGTTGTTGCGAATGCCATTGATCCGCAGACCGCCGTTCATGTCGCCGCCGGCCTTGGTGCCGCAGACGGTGGTTACTGCCTCACGAACGTCCAGCGAGTTCAGCGCCCATGCCGATTCCAGCACGATGGTTGCACCGTTATCCATGACGATGAAGCCGAAGGCGGAATCCTCTACCGTGAACTTCTCGGGATCCCAGTTGCCCCAAGCGTTGCCCTGATTGGTGTCCTTGTTCAGCTTGTGATAGGCGGTGCCAACACAGTATTTGGGCTTGTAATTGTCCATCATCCACAGCGTCAGGTCCAGCGCGTGGGTGCCGATGTCGATCAGCGGACCGCCGCCCTGCTCATATTCGTTCAGGAACACGCCCCAGGTGGGAACCGCGCGGCGACGGATGGCGGTTGCCTTAGCGTAGTAGATCTCGCCGAAGGTGCCGTCCTCGGCTTCCTTCTTCATAAACAGCGAATCGGTGCGCTGACGGTTCTGATAACCGATGGTCAGCTTCTTGCCGGTGCGCTTGGCGGCGTCCAGCATCTTCTTTGCCTCAGCGGAGTTGATGGCCATGGGTTTCTCGCACATGACGTGCTTGCCCGCTTCCAGCGCATCCACCGAGATAAAGCTGTGGGAGCGGTTGGGGGTGCAGACGTGAACCACGTCGATGGCAGGATCTGCCAGCAGCTCCTTGTAATCCGCATACACCTTGGCGTCGGGAGTGCCGAAGCGCTTCTTGGCTTCCTCCGCACGCTCCACAACGATGTCGCAGAACGCAACCATCTCTGCCATATCGCCGCAGGATTTCAGAGAGGGCATGTGCTTGCTGTTAGCGATGCCACCGCAACCGATGATACCGATCTTGAGTTTTTCCATTGTTTTGTTCCTCCTTATAGGACGCCGCACACTGCGGCAACTGTTGTATCCAGTATAGCATACTAAAGCGAAAAAAGCAATAGGTTTTGGAGCAGAACGTGAAAAAGATGAATTATGCGCACAATGTCGCAAAAAAACGCCCGACGAGTATTCGTCGGGCGTTTGGAAAGTTCTTGAAGGGTTTCAGGGGAACTTCTTTCAAGAAGTTCCCCTGATAATTATAATATTTCCTCGATCAGTGCCGCAACGCCGTCCTCGTCGCAGGAGAGGGTGATGCGGTCGGCGACCTCCTTCACCGGCTGACGGGCGTTTGCCATTGCTACGCCGATCCCCGCCCAGCGGATCATAGAAACGTCGTTGAAGCCGTCGCCCACGCAGATCACGTCCTCGCGGGTGAGTCCGATCTTCAGCACGAACTCGTCCAGCGAGGTGGCCTTGTCCACGTTGTGGGGCATGACCTCGATAAAGAAGGGCTCAGAAAGGAAGATGGCGGCACGGTCACCGAATCGCTCCTGCAGGATAGGGAGGTGCAGGGCGGCAACCTCGGGAGGAGCGGTGATGAGGCACTTGTGCACGGGGAAGGTGATATGCTCGGCAAGTCAGGCCGGGTGCGCAGCTCCATCTTGTTGATGGCCACCGCCTCCAGTATAATATACTCGTCGGGCTCCTTCAGAGAGAGGACGACATCCCCCTCGTAGCTGATGATGCCCAGCTCCGGATAGGCGGCAACGTAAGCGGCCAGCTCCGCAGCAAGGGAAGGGGCAAGGAACTTGCCGCTGACCCGCTCACCGGTAGCGGCATCGGTAATGCAGGCGCCGTTGTAGGAGAGAATGTAGCCTCCCTCTTCTGCCATCCGCGCGTGACGGGCAACCTCTCGCACGCCTGCAGTGGGACGGCCGGTGGCGATGGCGATCTTGTTGCCTGCCGCTCTCCAGCGGGAGAGGGCAGAAATGGTGGCAGGGGTGATCTCCTTTTTAGAATTCACCAGCGTGCCGTCTATATCTAACACTAAAAGCTTCATTACAATATTATGCTTCTCCTTATTATGATCCTTGTCAGTATATCATAGATGCGTCCGATTGTCAAGAGTAGCGAGTTGACAACGGAGTTGGAAAGTGATAGAATAGAATCGCAACGTATCAGAATTGGAGGAGCATCTATGGATCCCATAACCGAATCCCAAATCGTATCGCTTTGGATCGAGCCGTCCCGTAGGGAGCGAACCTGCTTTGAACTGTCCAAGCCTGCCAAACGGGAGGCTTGCATCTGGCGTCTGGAATCGCGGCTGACCGAAGCTCTTGCCCGGCCGATCCAAGCAGGAATTGCCCACGGGGAGGAATTGCTTGCCATTCTTCGACGGGAAGGCGCAAAAGGGAAGTGCTACGTCTTGTCGGTAGACTCTGCCGTGGACGGGCAGTGGTGGACGATGGAAGAAGCAATCTCCAAAACCGTGTTCTACGGTCCGGCACTGCTGTGGTTTTCCGATGCAAATATTGCCTACTTTGAGGGAGAGGGCGGCGTGTGTGCACCCAACCGTCTGATCTTGAGATCACGCAAGTAATTTTCCTATAATTTTCAGCATTTTTCTCGTTTTTTTCCTTGACAAATCGAATTTTCGGGTCTATAATAGTCACCGTGTGAAAAATGACGAATATTGTGAGGTAAACATCTATGGATAAGCTCAAACCCAAGCTGTTTTCGGTGCTGAAAACCTATACCCTTGCCCAGTTTGGCAAGGACGTGGTGGCAGGTATCATCGTTGCCATCATTGCGCTCCCCTTGTCTATTGCGCTTGCCCTCGCCTCGGGCGTGACTCCCGAAATGGGCATCTATACCGCCATCTTTGCGGGCTTTATCATCTCCTTCCTGGGCGGCAGCCGCGTGCAGATTGCCGGTCCCACCGCCGCTTTTGCTACCATCGTAGCAGGTGTGGTGGCAGTCAACGGCATCGAGGGTCTGATGATCGCCACCCTGATGGCAGGCGTGATCCTGATCCTGATGGGTCTGCTCCGTCTGGGCAAGCTGATCAAATTCATCCCCTATCCCATTACCATCGGCTTCACCGCAGGTATTGCCGTGACCATCGTGGTGGGACAGATCAAGGACTTCCTCGGCCTTACCATCGTCAGCGAAGAACCGCTGATCGAGACGGTAGAAAAGGTAGAGGGCGTGATCACTTCGCTGAACACCTTCAACTGGGAGGCACTGGTCGTTGGCGGCGTATCCCTGCTGGTGCTGATCCTCTGGCCGCTGCTCCCCGGCTTCTTCAAGAAGATCCCGCCCTCGCTGATTGCGGTGCTGGTGGGAATTGCCATGGTCGCGGGACTTTCGATGAACGTGAACACCATCGGCGATCTGTACCAGATCTCGGGCGGCTTCCCCAAGCTCACCCTTCCCGCATTTGACGGCAACACGCTGGAGATCGCCAAAAACGTTCTCCCCGACGCATTCACCATCGCAGTGCTGGCGGCCATCGAGTCGCTTCTCTCCTGCGTGGTAGCCGACGGCATGATCGGTAGCCGTCACCGCTCCAATATGGAGCTGGTTGCCCAGGGTGCAGGTAATATCGCCTCTGCCATGTTCGGCGGTATCCCTGCCACCGGTGCTATTGCCCGTACCGCCGCCAACGTCAAGAACGGCGGCCGCACTCCTATCGCGGGTATGGTGCACGCAGTGGTCCTGCTGCTGGTTCTGCTGGTGCTGATGCCTTATGCGGCGCTGATCCCCATGCCCACCATTGCGGCGATCCTCTTTATGGTAGCCTACAATATGTGCGGCTGGCGCACCTTCGTCCGTATCTGCAAGACTGCGCCGAAGAGCGACGTGCTGGTGCTGGTGATCACCTTCCTTCTCACCGTGATCTTTGACTTGGTGGTAGCCATCATCGTGGGCATTCTCCTTGCCGCCGTGCTGCTGCTCAAGCGGATGAGCGACGTCACCCACGTGGAGGGCTGGAAGGACGGCAGCATCTCCGAGGAACTGGCAAACGTTCCCGCCAACGCTATGGTTTACGAGATCACCGGCTCTCTCTTTTTCGGTGCGGCGGACGAGCTGCTCTCCATCAATGCGGGAGAGGGCAAGAACTGTCTGATCCTCCGTATGGTGAAGGTAGGCTTTGTGGACGGCACCGTGCTCCACAATCTGGAATCGCTGGTAGAGTCCTGCAAGGCCCACGGAGTGCAGATCATTCTGTCCCACGTCAACGCCCAGCCCTACGCCGCTATGAAAAAGGCGGGCATCATCGATCTGGTGGGCGAGGAATTCGTATGCGACCACATCGACGCAGCGCTGGCGAAGGCGGCAACCCTTGCACCTGCCCCTGAAACGGTTGAATAAAACGAACTCCCTCTGCTTATGCAGAGGGAGTTTTGTGATGTATGGTAAATTCGGGATCACCAAATCTCGGTCTTATGCCCGTTCCACTCGGGGGAAGTGAAGCCGGTAGCGCTTTCGTGGTAGTAGACGGTGAAGGGAGCACCTTCTTCGCCCGCCATAAATAATTCGGGAGCATTCCCTTCGAAATAGACCTTTTGGAGTGTCGTTACTCCTTCAAAGGCAGAAGACAAACATATTTTTACCGACTTGGGAATGACGATCTCGGTCAGTCTGGTATTGGCGAACGATTTATAACTGATTGTAGTAAGACCTTCGTTTAAGGTAATCTTTTCAAGGCTTGTGCAATCTGCAAAAGCACTGCTGTCGATGTATTGCAGACTATCAGGGAGCACGACTTCTTTCAGCATCGTTTCTGCAAACGTTGCATTGGGAATAAATTGTATTCCCTCTGCCAAGTCTACCGATTCAAGACCGGAACCTCTAAATGCGCCGTTACAAGCACCATCTTTCGGAACGTTATCGAAACTGTGTGCGGGAATGTTGATATGCTTGAGCGATTTGCAATTTGTAAACGCAAAAGTGCCGATGCAAGTCAATGTATCGGGTAGCGTGATGGAGGATAAGTTTTCATTATGACCGAACGCGACTTCGCCGATGGAAACCAAGGCGTTGGATAGCCCCACAGCGGTTAAGCGGTCACATTTGCTGAACGCGCTATTGGCGATGGTAATCACCTTATCGGACATCACAACGGTTTCCAGCACTGCACAACGATTAAACGCTCCCGGCCCAATCACCGTTACATCCTTCCCGTCAATCTTTTCGGGAATGACTACATCGGTGTCTGTTCCAACATACTTCGTAATCGTAATCCCACCGTCCTCGCCCGCTTCATACTCAAAATCCGACGCAGGGTTGGCATCGGCAGCGTTGTATTCGGGGATGGTGTCATCGGTGCCGTTAACAGTACCGTTCCCCTTGCCCTCGGTGGTCTGGGCGGGTGTATCGTCGGTATCGCCGCATCCTGCCAGCGGTGCGGTCAGCATTGCGGCAAGCAGCAGAAGGGTGAGTAATTTTTTCATGGTTATATCTCCTTTTATTGGATTCTATCCGTATTATACAATCTTATCTGAAAATTGTCAATAGTCCTCTTGCCAAACCGTCGGATTTATGCTATACTACAAAAAAACACTTGCGAGGTCAGTATGAATTTTGATGAATCCATTGCGCTGCAACACAGCGGAAAGCTCTATATCGCCGACACTCCCGAGGTTGCCAAGGTGCAGCAGGGCTGTCTCGACCGCCTCTACGATTATAACCACACCCGTCCCACCGAGCCCGAAAAGCGGAAGGCGCTGCTGAAGGAAATGTTCGCCGAGATTGGCGAGGGCTGCTATATCGAGCCTCCCCTCCACGCCAACTGGGGCGGACGGTTCGTGAAGATGGGCAAGAACGTCTACGCCAACTTCGGTTTGACGATGGTGGACGACGGCGAGATCGTCATCGGCGACGGTTGTATGTTCGCCCCCAACGTGATCCTTGCCACCGCAGGCCATCCCATCCATCCCGAGCTGCGGGCGCAGGTCTATCAGTTCACCAAGCCCATCCACATCGGCAACAACGTCTGGATCGGCGCGGGAGCGGTAGTGCTCCCCGGCGTTACCATCGGCGATAACAGCGTGATCGGTGCGGGCAGCATCGTCACCAAGGACATCCCCGCGAACGTGGTGGCGGTGGGCAATCCCTGCCGCGTGATCCGCGAGATCGGCGAGCACGATCGCACCTATTATTATAAGGAAGAAAAAATCGAGGTTTAAGGGAACGTCCCGTCTCCTTTTCGCATAGAATGTAGCAGACCCCTGTATGGGGTCTGTATCATTTTGTGAAAATAAAGGAGATTCAAATGGCAACTTTCCGAAATCAAGCAACGCTTTCCTATAACGGCTCCTCTACCACCTCCAACGTGGTGGTGGGTGAGATCACCCAGGTGCTGGCGGCACAGAAATATGCGCCGGTGGACACCTATCAGACCGGCGATCAGCTGACCTACGTGATCAGCATCACCAATGCGGGTGCCGCGGCCTTTACAGGACTCACCGTCACCGACGATCTGGGCACCTATGCGTTCGGCACGGAGTCCCGCACGCCCCTCACCTACGTGGAGGGATCGGCAGCACTCTATCAGAATGGCGTTTTGCAGGAAGCTCCCGCAGTGACCGCAGGACCTCCCCTGACCTTCAGCGGGATCACCGTCCCTGCAGCGGGCAACGTAGTGCTGGTCTATT
>JAFTKV010000084.1 GCA_017453085.1 Clostridia bacterium | reverse complement strand
TCCCGGAGCGGACATTCACCGCACCGAGGGGCGCGGGCGGAGCAGTATTCTCTGCCGAACAGCACGATCCGATGGCAGAAATCGCTTTGTCCGCTCCCGGAAAGGTCGGCAAGCGCGGCGGTAAGGATCCGCTCGATCTTTACGGGATCCTTTTCGCCCTCGGGTACCAGCCCCCATCTGCCCGACAGGCGGATACAATGGGTGTCTACGACCACGGCGGGCACCTTGTACAGATCGCCCAAAAGGAGATTGGCCACCATTCGTCCCACACCGGGGAAGCGGAGCAGCTCCTCCATATTGTCGGGAACACGGCCGTTGTACTCGTCCCGAAGCAGTACGCACTCGGCGATGATTTCCCTTGCCTTCACGTGATAGAGTCCGCAGGGGCGGACGATGGCCTCCACCTCGGAGAGCGGTGCGTCGGCAAGAGCTTGGTAGGTGGGGAATCGGTCAAACAGGATCTCGCAGACCTGATTGACCCGCAGATCGGTGCATTGGGCGGAAAGCCGCGCCATCACCATCAGCCGCCAGGGCTCGCCACCATAGTGGAGCGCACACAGCGCCTCGGGGTAGACCTTCTCCAGCGCGGCGGCAATTTGCATTGCTTTGTTCATGATTTTACCTGTTTATATAGATTCGGGGGCGGTAAAGTCCGAGAGCTTGGCTCCGAAAAGCGTCAGAATCGCCTCTTCCAGTGCGGGCATAGGCAGACCCACTACGTTGGTGAAATCACCCTCCAACGCTTCCACGAAGGCACCGGCCAGCCCTTGGATGGCATAGCTGCCTGCCTTGCCCATAGGCTCTCCCGAGGCGATGTAGCCGTCGATATCGGCATCGGTCAGGCTGCGAAAGCGCACGCCGCTGGCGACCGATTGGGTGTAGACTCCGCCTTTCCACAACAGCGTGAAGCCGCTGTAAACGTAGTGGAGCGCACCCGAGAGGGAGCGGAGCATCGCTTTTGCGTCAGCTTCGTCGGCGGGCTTTCCTAAAATGGTGCCGTCGGGGGCTTCCACCACCGTGTCCGCGGCAAGAATCAGCAACTCCTCGGGCAGGGACTCCCACAGGGCGGCGGTGGCCTTCGCTTTGCGGGCAGACAGCAGCTGTACCAGCTCTTTTGCGGAGATGCCGGGAAGAACGGTCTCATCTGCATCGCTGGGGCGGATGGAAAATCCCGCGCCTGCCTTCTCCAAAAGCTCGCGGCGGCGAGGGGAGGCGGAGGCCAGCACCAGCTTGTTCGGGATAGGCTCAGGCATCGTAATACTGATCATTGTCGGTATATTCGTCGGGATCTTCTTCCTCGTAAGTGGATTTACGGGGCTGACGGGGCTCGGACATTGCCTGCTTCAGCATACGACCGCCCACAACCGCCAGCAGCGGGAAGAGGATCACGGCAGGATTCAGATGGATGGAGATGCTGATCAGCACCAGATCCAGTGTGCCGGAGACCTCAAAGGACAGCCATTTAAGAAAACCGATATTGCGTACCAGATAGGCGATCAGCTCGCCGAAGACCAGACCGCCGGTAAAGAAAGCGGCGTCCAGCACGATGGGTTTGAGACTTTTTCTCTTCTTTGCCATATTTTTTACATCCTTTCGGTGATAATCACGATTATTTCATTCTCCGCACTTCTTTTTTGGTGGGGAGAGAGCGTTCATAGGAGGAGAGGGTCACTTTCACCTCTTGGGGTCCCTCTTTGGTGAAGATATAGTGGTAGCCAACGCCTGCGGGCTTCAGCAGTGCCTGCTTGTCCGCCATATAGATGGGCAGAGCGTTGAGCACCAGCTCTCGACCGCCTTCGGTGATGACCGGAAAATCCTTTTTCATTCGGTCAGTGAGGCGAGTGGCACCGCAGGGCTTTTCCAGCAGCATCAGCGGCAGACGACCGTAGACGACGGCGGATTTTTTTGCTGGGATGTCCCGCATCTGTGCCAGCAGCAGCTCGGGGGAGAGAAGAAGATCCTCCAAATCATCAAAGACCTCTGCGGCGTAGCTGTTTTGCAGATTCAAGCGGAAATCGCCGTGGAGGGTAAGTCCGGAGCGACGGGCAAGGGCGATCTGTCCTACGTTGCCTACCATTACGTGGCGTGCGCCGGATCTTGCTGCACGGGTGAGGGCGGCTTCCACCGATTCTAGCTCGCCGTCGGGGATGACGGGAGGAAGGAGTACGCCGTTGGCCACTCTGCCGTCAAACCTTTCCAGAGGCAGGTAGACGATCTCCAGCGAATGCTCGGCGGGGATAGTGTCGGGCTTATAGAAACGGGCGGAGGGCTTTGGAAATCCCTTCGGCCTTTGCGGCAGGGGAGGCAAAATAGGCGCGTGGGGTGTCCGCTCGGGGAGTACGATGGGAGTGAGCGGCTCTTTTCGCACAGAAGCACGCTGACCTATCGTCTGGGAGGCTTTTAGCGTAGCGGACTTATCGGCCTCGCTGCGAACGCCGTTCATTTGGGATGTGTTTCCTACAAAGTAGCCGTCGGTGAAGCCCTGGCGGGAGAAGACCGCCTCCAGCGCCTTCATCTCGGCAGGAGTAGCGGCGCGACGCTCGTCCAGCAGGCGACGGTAGATGGAGGTGACCCGATAGACGT
>JAFTKV010000083.1 GCA_017453085.1 Clostridia bacterium | reverse complement strand
CTAAACTTTACGACAAGGAATATGTGTTAAATCGGTATCGTAAAAATAGGATTCTGTTTAGACAGATTAGTTATAAAACAGTTCGTAAGATTTGTGCTTTAGCCGGGATTGATGCCGAAGAAGCAATTCGCGTCAGAGATAGCAATCTCCGCAAATGGCCTATAGATGAATGAGGATATGCTCGGTGCTTTGCCGAGCATATTTTCTGTTATCGACTGTTTGGTTTTTACTATTTTTTCATCAAATCTCTTGCAAATTACTTCAAAATGTGTTATACTAACAAATAATGCCTAATTATTGCTTACGGGAGGGTGCTATGGATCAGATCAAAGAGCGGATCGACCATCTGCGAAAAACGCTTGCTTATCACAGCCGAAAATATTACGTGGAGGATGCTCCCGAGATCTCCGATTTCGAGTACGACAAGCTCTTCTACGAGTTAAAAGCGCTGGAAGAAGCCCATCCCGAATACGACGATCCCAACTCGCCCACTCGCAGAGTTGGCGGTGCGGCACTCTCCAAATTCGAGAAGATCACCCATACCGTACCGCTGAAAAGCCTGACCGATGTGTTCTCCTACGACGAACTGCGCACCTTCTGCAGTAAACTGGAAGCTGAGTTTGTCGCGCTTGAATACTCGGTGGACTGCAAGATCGACGGTCTGTCGGTAGCTCTTCATTACGAGGGCGGCAACCTGATCTACGCCGCAACCCGTGGCGACGGAGCGATCGGCGAGCTGATTACCGAAAACGCCCGTACCATCCAGTCTATTCCCCTGACCATCGATTACGACGGCGCGCTGGAGGTCCGTGGGGAAGTGTATATGCCTCGCTCTTCCTTTGAAGCGCTGAACCGTCAGCGAGAAGAGAACGAAGAATCCCTCTTCGCAAATCCTCGCAATGCAGCAGCCGGTTCGCTCCGTCAGCTGGATTCCAAGATCACTGCATCCCGCAAACTGGACATTTTTCTGTTCAACCTCCAGCTTTGTGATCGCTCTTTTGATACCCATATCGACACGCTGGAGTTTATGAAAGAGCAGGGCTTTAAGGTAGTTCCGTTCTACGCCAAAGCATCCTCCGCTGACGAGATCATTGCACAGATTGAAGCAATCGGTCAAATGAGAGAGAATCTCCCCTTTGATATTGACGGCGTGGTCATCAAGGTCAACTCTCTTGCCCGACGCGAGGAGATCGGCGAAGGTACGTCTACACCCAAGTGGGCAGTAGCATATAAATTCCCCCCCGAACAGAAGATCACCAAACTGCTCGACATCTCCATCCAAGTGGGACGCACCGGCGTGCTGACTCCCATCGCCGAGCTGGAGCCTGTAAAGCTGGCAGGCTCTACCGTCAGCCGTGCGACTCTCCACAATATTGACTTCATCCACGAGCGGGATATCCGTATCGGCGACTTTGTGACAGTGCAAAAGGCAGGCGATATCATCCCCGAGATTGCCGCATCTCATCCGAACAAGCGCGAGTGCGATCTTCCGGTATACGAGATGCCAACGATCTGTCCATCTTGCGGTGAGCCGGTTGTCCGTGATGAAGAAGCGGCGACCCGTTGCACCAACGCTGCCTGTCCCGCACAGCTGATCCGCAATCTGATCCATTACGCATCCAAGGATGCAATGGATATTGCCGGTCTTGGTCCTGCACAAATCAAACTGCTCCACGAAAAAGGTCTGATTCGCTCTGTCGCTGATCTCTATACGCTGAAGAAGGAAGATCTCGTCAACCTTGATCGCATGGGCGAAAAGTCAGCGGACAATCTTCTTGCCGCCATCGAAGTCTCCAAGACTCGTGGGCTGGCAAGACTCCTCTTTGCGCTGGGCATCCGCCAGATTGGCGAAAAAGCAGGCGAAGCGCTGGCATCGGCATTCGGTGACATCGAACGCTTCTTTACCCTTACCGCAGAAGAGCTGTGCACGGTGGATGATATCGGTCTGATCACCGCCGAAAACGTGGTGGACTACTTCTCCCATCCACAAACCCGCACACTGATCGATGCGCTGAAAACGGCAGGTGTGGTAACGGCGGTAGCGGCGACCGAAAAGGTGGACGATCGCTTTGCCGGCATGACCTTCGTGCTGACGGGAACGCTCCCCACGCTCACTCGAAGCGAGGCGGAGGCATTGATCAAGCAGTACGGCGGCAAGACCTCTTCTTCCGTATCCAAGAAGACCTCCATCGTGCTGGCAGGCGCAGAGGCAGGCTCCAAGCTCACTAAAGCAGAGTCGCTGGGCGTGCGCATTATAGACGAAAACGAATTCCGAGAATTATTGAAATAATCAACCAAAAGCGAGAAAAACTATGTTATTTGATACCGTAAAATTATATCTGAAAGCCGGCAACGGCGGCCACGGTGCCGTCTCCTTCCGGCGTGAAAAATACGTTTCTCACGGTGGCCCCGATGGCGGCGACGGCGGAAACGGCGGAAATATTATTTTCCGTATTGACCCGGGTCAGAACACCTTGACCTATTATAAGTACAAGCGCAAATTCATTGCCGAGAACGGCGCAAACGGCGCAGGATCGAAATTTCATGGCAAAAACGGTACCGATCTGATTCTTCCCGTTCCTCCCGGAACCGTGCTGAAGGATCCTGAAACCGGACTCGTTATCAAGGATATGTCCGACTGTGAGGATTTCGTCATTTGCAAGGGCGGTCGCGGCGGCTGGGGCAACAAGCATTTTGCAACTCCCACCCGTCAGATCCCTCGCTTTGCCAAAGCCGGTATGCAGGGGGAAGAAAAAGAGATCCTGCTGGAGCTGAAGCTGCTGGCTGACGTAGGTCTGGTGGGTATGCCCAACGTTGGTAAATCCTCCATTCTCTCCATCATCAGCGGTGCACATCCCAAGATCGGCGACTATCATTTCACCACTCTGGAGCCCAGCATCGGCGTGGTGGAGGTGGCAGAAAACGCTGCGTTCGTTGCTGCCGATATCCCCGGACTCATCGAGGGTGCATCCGAGGGCGCAGGTCTGGGTCACCAGTTCCTCCGTCACGTAGACCGCTGCCGCCTCTTGATCCACGTGGTAGACATCACCGGCAAGGAGGGAAGAGACCCCATCGACGATATCCTTGCCATCAACTATGAGCTGGAGCAGTACAATCCCGAAATGGCGAAGCGTCCCCAGATCATCGCCGCCAACAAATCCGATCTTTTGGAAGAAGATGCCGATCTCACCGATTTCGAGGATTTCATCTCGGTGAAGGGCTACGATCTGATCTATATTTCCGCCGCAACTCGCAAGAACGTGGATAAGCTGGTGAAAATGGTCTATCAGAAGCTGCAGACATTGCCTCCTATGACCATCTATGAGAGCGAGTATCAGGCACCGGTTGAGGATTTCTCCTCGAAGAAGGATCACACGGTCACCATCACCCGCAACGACAAGGGCTACTTCATCGTAGAGGGCGATTGGCTGTACAATTTCATGGGCTCGATCAATTTCGACGACCGGGAGTCACTGCGGTATTTTGAAAAGGTGCTCCGTACGTCGGGTGTGATCGAAGCATTGGAGAATGCAGGCTGTACCGATGGCAATACGGTCAGCATTCTGGACTTTGAATTTGATTTTGTGAAGTAAAATGGAGTATTATAAGCAAATGCGCCGGCTGGTCGGACACCGTCCGCTCATGCTGGTAGGGGCAGGTGTCATTCTTTATCGAGGAAGGCAGCTCCTGCTTCAAAAACGCGCCGATGACGGCACCTACGGTAAGCACGGCGGGATCATGGACATAGAAGAGATTGCTGAGGATGCCTGCCGCCGCGAGGTGATGGAAGAGATCGGGCTGCGGGTAGGGAAGCTGACTCTGTTCGGTGTCTATACCGGCCCCGAGATGACGGTTTCCTACCCCAACGGCGATATTGCCAATTATACCGATATCGTCTACGTCAGCGATGAATTTGACGGTGAACCGTCCCTCACCGACGGCGAAGTCGCCGAGCTTTGCTGGTTTGATATAGACGCTCTTCCCGAAAATCTCCACTTTACCGATAAGCGTCCGATTCTTGAATTTGCCGCACGACTGAAGGAACAATTATGCTGAACAAACTGAGAGAAGCCGAAGAAAAGTTTGAGAAAATGAACGATAGTCTTGCAGACCCCACTATCGTCAACAATCAGGAAGAATACAAAAAGCTCATGCGGGAGGTCAAGAATATGACCCCACTGATAGAGCAGTACCGCGCCTACAAGAAGCAGGAGGAGGCCTTTGAAGAGGCAAAGCTGCTCCTGGCTGACTCCCCCGACCCCGAGTTCAAACTTCTTCTGGAGGAGGAATACAAGGCCTCCAAACAAAACATGGAGACAATTCTGGAGGAGCTGAAGGTCATGCTTCTGCCCAAGGACCCGGACGATAATAAGAGCGTGATCGTAGAGATCCGTGCAGGCGCGGGCGGCGAGGAAGCGGCTCTCTTTGCTGCCGATCTCTATCGGATGTACACCATGTACGCCGATACCGTCCGATATAAAACCGAGCGCATCTCCTGCAACGAGACCGGTCTGGGCGGCTTCCGTGAGATCTCCTTCTCGGTTGACGGCGAGGATGCATACGCACGGTTCAAGTTCGAGAGCGGCGTGCATCGGGTACAGCGCGTGCCCGAAACCGAGTCTCAAGGCCGCATCCAGACCTCTACCGTTACCGTTGCCGTCCTTCCCGAGGTAGAAGAAGTGGACGTGGTGATCAACCCTGCCGATATCGTTGTGGAGAGTTGTAAATCCAGCGGCGCAGGCGGTCAGCACATCAACAAGACCGAATCAGCCGTTCGACTGACTCATAAGCCCTCGGGCATCGTGATCGAGTGTCAGGAGGAGCGCTCCCAGTTCAAGAACCGTGATAAGGCGATGAAAATGCTCCGTGCAAAGCTCTACGATATAGCCAAGACCGAGCAGGATCGGAAGATCGCCAGCGAACGCCGTAGTCAGGTGGGAACGGGTGATCGCAGTGAGCGCATCCGCACTTACAATTTTCCCCAAGGACGTATCACCGATCATCGTATCGGTCTGACCCTACACTCGCTGGAGAGCTTTCTCAACGGCAACATCGGCGAAATGATCGACGCGCTCAGACGGGCGGATAATGCGGAAAAACTCAAGAACAGCGAATTTTGATCAAATAATGGAACAGTTTATCAATACAAAAATTGTATATACACCAACCGAAGAGGATCTTCAAGAAGCGGCAACGCTGCTGACAGCAGGCAAACTGGTGGCGATCCCTACCGAAACGGTATACGGATTGGGTGTCAATGCACTCCTGCCCGAAGCACCGCCTAAGGTCTACGCTGCCAAGGGCAGGCCGTCGGACAATCCGCTGATCATCCATCTGGCGGATGCCAATGAAGCGGATCGCTATGCCGTCACCTGCGCTACCTATCATAAATTGGCAAGCGCATTTATGCCCGGCCCGCTGACCGTGATCCTTCCCAAACGGAATTGCATTCCCGACAGCGTGACCGGTGGCCTTGCTACCGTTGCGGTGCGGGTGCCGTCCCATCCCATAGCCCACAGACTCATCGAATTGTGCGGATTTCCCGTAGCGGCCCCTTCTGCCAATCTGTCGGGACGCCCCTCCACCACAACCGTGGAGCACGTCATCGAAGATATGAATGGTAGAGTGGACATGATCCTGAACGGCGGTGCATCCGACATTGGTCTGGAGTCTACCATCGTCCTTCCCAAGGCGGACGGCTCGCTGGTGCTTCTGCGTCCCGGTGCCATCACCGTAGAGATGCTGGAGGAGGAAGGCTTCTCTGTAATGCTGGATAAGGCGGTTACCGAACGCTTGCAGGCAGGCGAACAACCTCTTGCACCCGGCATGAAATACCGTCATTATGCGCCCCACGCCCGTGTGATCCTGCTCTCGGGAGAAAGGGGGGCGGTGCAGGCGGCGATGGAGCCCTTCCGTGATCGTACCGATACTGCGCTGGTCTGCTATGCGGACGATCCCATAGCAAATGCTGCCAATGCATGCATTCTGGGTGCATTTGACCGCAGAGATGAGCAAGCCCGAAATCTGTTCGATCTGCTTCGCTCCTTCGACAGCAGACCGGAGATCACCCATATCTGCGCCCCTCTCCCGGATCGAAAGGGAATCGGGCTGGCATTGTTTAACCGAATGCTCAAGGCCGCAGGCTACGACATTGAAGAAGTATAAATCCACCATATATCCATAAACGAAAGGGAAAGATACATGGCAAAGAAGAAAAAAGACAACCGCGAGGTGACCGGCGAGGTCGCACCCATTACCGATCAGCTGCTTACCGATACCATGGTCAACAACTATATGCCATACAGTATGAGCGTGATCATCTCCCGTGCGATCCCCGAGATCGACGGATTTAAGCCCGCTCACCGTAAGCTGCTGTATATGATGTACAAGACCGGACTGCTGACCGGCGGCCGCAAAAAGAGCTCCGCCATCGTGGGCGATACCATGAAGCTGAATCCTCACGGTGACGCATCTATCTACGAAACGATGGTTCGTCTGACCCGTGGTAACGAGGCGCTGTTGCATCCGTTTATCGATTCCAAGGGTTCCTTTTGTAAGCAGTATTCCTCTGACATGGCGTATGCAGCCCCTCGTTACACCGAGGCGAAGCTGGATACCTTCTGTAACGAGATTTTCCGCGGCATCGATAAAAATGCGGTCGATATGGTCCCCAACTACGACAATACCATGACCGAACCGGTGCTGCTTCCTACCGCCTTCCCCAACGTGCTGGTCTCTGCCAATATGGGTATCGCCGTCGGTATGGCCTCCCAGATCTGCTCTTTCAATCTGGGTGAGATCTGTGACGGTGCCATTCAGGTGCTCCGCAATCCCCACACCGACGTGGATCAGATGCTGGACATCGTCAAAGCTCCCGATTTCCCCGGTGGCGGCTTCCTCATTTACAACCGTCAGCAGATGGCGGATATCTATCGCACCGGTCGCGGAAGCGTCTCTGTTCGTGCTCGATACGTCTACGATAAATCCGAAAACTGTATCGATATTATTCAGATCCCCTATTCCACCACGGTAGAAGCCATTATGAAAAAGCTGACCGAGCTGGTACGGGACGGCAAGCTGAAGGAGATCAGCGATTTCCGCGACGAGATCGACCTGTCGGGCTTTAAGCTGACCATCGACCTTAAGAAGGGAACCGATCCCGATCAGCTGATGAATAAGCTGTTTAAGCTGACCCCCCTGCAGGACAAATTTGCCTGCAACTTTAACGTACTGGTGGGCGGCGTGCCCCGTCAGATGGGTATCATCGAGATCCTGAAGGAATGGATCATTTTCCGTATGGGCTGTGTCAAGCGGGAGCTCAGCTACGAGCTGGATCGCAAGAACGAGCGTCTGCATCTGCTGCTAGGTCTGGCCAAGATCCTTTTGGACATTGACAAAGCGATCCGTATCGTCCGTAACACGCCTTTGGAAAAGGACGTAGTGCCCAACTTGATGGAGGGCTTCTCCATCGACGAGATCCAAGCAAATTATATTGCCGAGATCAAGCTCCGCAATCTGAACCGCGAGTATATTCTGAATCGCACCAAGGAGATCGAATCTCTACAGCAGGAGATTGCCGATCTGACCGATCTGATCGGTTCCGAGGCACGGCTGAAGACCTACATCTCCAAGCAGCTGAAGGAGATCAAGAGCAAATACGGTAAGGCTCGTATGACCCAGCTCATCTACGACGAGGATCTGGACGATTACGTGGAAGAGGAGCAGGTGGATACCACTCCCGTTCGTCTGTGGCTGACCAAGGAGGGCTATTTCAAGAAGATCAATCAGCAAGCCCTTCGCACCTCCGGCGAGCAAAAGGTCAAGGAAGGCGACGAGATCCTGCTGGTGGAGGATACAGACAACTCCGCCGAGCTGATCTTCTTCTCCGATGGAGCACAGTGCTATAAATCCAAGGTCAATGCCTTTGAGACCACCAAGGCATCTCTGCTGGGTGACTACGTTGCCGGCAAGCTGGGCTTTGATAATCAAGAAAAGACCGTCTTTATGAAGAGTCTGAAGGAGTATAAGCCAAACGAATACTTCATCTTTATCTTTGCCAACGGCAAGGGCGTAAAGGTACCCGTTTCCGCATACGATACCAAGTCCAACCGCAAAAAGCTGTCGGGTGCATACTCGGATGCTTCGCCCATCGTTGCAATCTTCTATGAAAAGGAACCAATCGATCTG
>JAFTKV010000082.1 GCA_017453085.1 Clostridia bacterium | reverse complement strand
TGCACTAGCCAAGGAGGTTGGGGGAAGGTGTCTGAGGAAGGGGGAAGGAAACTTCGGCGTTTGAGTGATGGTTAGTAGTTGCGCTATGCGCAACTACCGGAGTTCGCCAACGGCGAACTCCAGCCCTCCTCCCTTCTTATGCAATTCGGCACAGCCGAATTGCTTCCTTAGACTTCCAAACAATCCGCACCATCCTCACCCCTGTGTACCATTCCCCAAAAATCCACATAAATCCAAGAAAATCAAAATACAGGAGAAATACTATGGTTCGTAATGATCTCAGAAACATTGCTATTATCGCCCACGTTGACCACGGCAAGACCACTCTGGTGGACGAAATGCTGAAGCAGGGCGGCGTGTACCGTGACAATCAGACTACCACCGAGCGTGTAATGGACTCGGGCGATCTGGAACGGGAACGCGGCATTACCATCCTGGCTAAAAATACCGCAGTTCACTATAAGGACGTCAAAATTAACGTCATCGATACCCCCGGCCACGCAGACTTTGGCGGCGAGGTAGAGCGCATTCTGAAAATGGTCAACGGCGTTCTGCTGCTGGTGGATGCCGCAGAAGGTCCCATGCCCCAGACCCGCTTCGTTCTTCAGCGTGCACTGGAGCTGAACCACCGCGTCATCGTGGTAGTCAACAAGATCGACAAGCCCGACGCCCGCGTGGACGAGGTCATCGACGAGGTGCTGGAGCTTCTCATGGATCTGGACGCTACCGACGAGCAGCTGGATTCCCCCATGATCTTCTGCTACGGCAGACAGGGCACCGCTTGCCTGGATCCCCACGGCGAGGGTACCGACTTCAAGCCTCTGTTTGACACCATTCTGGAATATATGCCCGCTCCCGAGGGCGACGAGACTGCAGGTCTGCAGATGCTGGTTTCCTCCATCGACTACAACGACTACGTGGGCAGAATCGGCATCGGCCGCGTAGACAACGGCTCCATCAAGGTAGGACAGGACATTATGATCTGCAACTACCACAGCCCCGAAAAGGTACCCGTCCGCTCCAAGGTGGTTTCCCTCTACCAGTTCGACGGTCTGCGCCGCTCTCCCGCCGAAAGCGCATCGGTAGGCGACATCGTCTGCTTCTCCGGCGCCGAGAACATCACCATCGGCGACACCATCTGCTCTCCCGATCGGGTGGAGGCACTCCCCTTCGTAAAGATTTCCGAGCCTACCCTGGAGATGACCTTCCAGGTGAACGACTCTCCCTTTGCGGGCAAGGAGGGCAAATTCGTTACCTCCCGTCAGATCCGCAAGCGTCTCTACGACGAGCTTTTGAAGGACGTTTCCCTGCGCGTGACCGACGGTGAGACCACCGACTCCTTCAAGGTGGCAGGCAGAGGCGAAATGCACCTGTCCATCCTCATTGAGACGATGCGCCGTGAGGGTTATGAGCTGGCAGTTTCCGCTCCCCGCGTGATCTACAAGGAGATCGACGGCAAGCTTCACGAGCCTGTGGAAAAGGTCTACATCGACGTGGACACCGAGTTCTCCGGCGCGGTGATGGAAAAGCTGGGCGCACGCCGCGGCGATCTGATCGATATGTCGGTTCACGGCACCCGCACCAAGATGGAGTACTCCATCCCCTCCCGCTGCCTCTTCGGTTACAGAAGCAAGTTTATGACCGACACCCGCGGGGAAGGCATCATCAATACCGTGTTTGACGGCTATCAGCCCTTCAAGGGAGAGATCACCGCTCGCTACACCGGCTCTCTGGTGGCATCCGAGGCAGGCGTGACCACCTCCTACGGCCTCTACAACACCCAGGAGCGCGGTGCCATGTTCGTAGGCGTGCAGACTCCCGTTTACGAGGGCATGATCGTGGGCGAGAACCCCAAGCTGGGCGATATTGCGGTCAACCCCTGCAAGACCAAGCAGTTGACTGCCATCCGCTCCAAGGGTGCCGACGAAAAGCTGATCCTCACTCCCCCTCGCCAGATGAGCCTGGAGGAGGCCATCGAGTTCATCGCCGACGACGAGCTGATCGAGGTTACCCCCCAGACCATCCGCCTGCGCAAAGCCATTCTGAACACCCAGCTGCGACTGAAGGCTCAGGCAAAGCTGAAGAAATAACCAAGGGCGCTGCCCTTGGAACCTGCCTACGCAATTCGGCAAAGCCGAATTGCCGGAGTTGCCTATTGAGGCAACTCCAACCCTTCTTTGAAAAAGGGTTCTTGGATCTCCCAAAACTTTTCAAAAAACGCTGCAAATGCTTGCACGCCGCAAATGCTTGCGGTGTGGGATAGAGTAAACCGCCGTTTCGTGTGTTCTGCGAAACGGCGGTTTTACATATGTGATTATGCGGTTGCTTCGGTAGCGCGGATGATGCCCATGGGGGTCTGCTCGCCGCTCTGTCCCAGAGGATTGTCCTTCAGCACCAGAGCCAGATGCTCGCGGGGCAGGGATGCGTCGGATGCGCCCAGAATCTTGCCGCCCAGATCGTTGATGTCCACGATCACGCAAGCCTCACCGATGCGATCGGCGATCGCCTTGGCGGTCTCGTCGGGATCGGCGGGACCCAGTACCACGCAGCGGTTGTAGGGAGGGATGGTGTTGGGGGTAGGGCCGTCGATGGAGGATGCCTTTTCACCGGCGATCTTGTAGAACCAGCCCCGTCTGCCGAAGAGCTTGCCCACTGCGCTGATGGCGGCGGCGAAGAGGATGCGGAGGGTGCCGCATTCCCGCAGTGCCATTTCCATGGTCTCGGGGATGCCCAGACCAATGCCGTGCTTGGTCTTGAGAACGAATTTG
>JAFTKV010000014.1 GCA_017453085.1 Clostridia bacterium | reverse complement strand
TGGACCGTCGGGGAAAGCCCTTGCCCGAAGGGATCTGTCCCACCTTCCGCGTTCCCGATCTGGCGGGACTTTCCAAACTACTGAGAAAGGATAACTGAGTATGGTCATTGATAGAATAACGATCGGTCACTTCGGCGGCGTGAAGCAGTTCGACTGCTCCTTTACCGAGGGGATCAACCTCATCGAAGGACGGAACGAGGCGGGTAAAACCACCATCAGTACCTTCATTAAATTCATCTTTTACGGACTTTCCGGCAAAACCAAAAGCGGCGGTCTGTCCGAGCGGCGCAAATATCAGAGCTGGGAAACCGACAGCGCAGACGGCTCGCTGGAGTTCACCCACAAGGGGACTCGCTACCGCATCGAGCGCTCTCTGATCCCTTCTGCTAAGGCGCAGGGGAAGGAGACCGTGAAGATCATCGATCTTGCCACCAATACCGAGTGCCTGCAAGGGGTAAATCCCGGCAAATATTTCTTCGGCGTCACCGAGGACGTGTTCCTGCAGACCGCCTTCGTAGGGCAGGCTGACGGCAGCGCGGTGGACGGAGGATCGGTTGCCGCCGCCATCGAGAATATGCTGTTTGCCGGCGACGAGATGATCTCCACCAAGGCCGCGCAGAAGAAGCTGGAAGAGGGGCGCACTATGCTCCTGTACAAGAATAAAAAGGGCGGCAAGATCTACGAGCTGCAAAACGAGACCGAAAAGCTGTCCCGCAGCTTTGAAAAGGCGAGAGCGGATCACGGCGCGATCATCAGCATTGAAGCAGATCGGGACGATCTGAAGTCCAAGCTGGAGGAGGGCAAGGCAGAAGCCGAGCGTCTGTCCGAGAAAATGGCACGCGCCGACGCGATCCACGGCATGGAGGGCTTTTCACAACTGGCTGCGCTGGAGGATCAGCTGGCAGCCCGCAAATCCGAGTATGAGAACTTCTTGAGCGAGCACACCTACGAGGGATTTATGCCCGACGGTCAGTATTCGAACGCGCTGAAGGAGGCCTATCGTGAGATCGGCTTCCGAGAGAGCCAGCTGGGACAGGAGCATCAGCGCAAGCTGACCCTGGGCGGCGACCGCATGGATGATGCGGACCG
The DNA here is from genome assembly GCA_017453085.1 of Clostridia bacterium. Lineage (GTDB taxonomy): Bacteria > Bacillota > Clostridia > Oscillospirales > CAG-272 > CAKSQF01. The sequence goes on along the minus strand of JAFTKV010000014.1, from coordinate 2,072 downwards.
TGAGCTGTTGGCGCGCTCTGCAGAGGACGGCGGTGCCGACGGCATCGCGGAAACGCTGGATACATACCGTCACAAGAGCCGCACCAGCCGTATCTTCGGCGGATTTTTCCTGGGTATGGCGACCGTTTGGGCGATCATGGCAAGCGTATGCGCCTTCCTGCCCGCCGTGGCGGAAATGGAGCTGTTCGCAGGCTTCTCCATGAAGCTGCTGGGCTATATTCTGTACGGCGTAGCGGCCGTTCTGTTGACGCTGGGCATCGTTTTTGTGGCACGGGGTGGCAGCATCGGCAAGAAGAACCGACTCCTTTTGGAGCGTTACGGCGTTCCTACCGAGGACGATCTGTACGCGCACATCGCCACGGCGGAAAAGCGTCGGGAGGCACAGCGGCTCTACGAGCAAAAGAGAAGCGATATGGATGATACGATCAAGCATCTCCAAGACGATTTGGGGGCTCGCTGTCAGACCGCCACCGCACTGCTTGCCCGCGTAGGGAAAGCGTATGAATCCAAAGAAGATCTGATTGCCTGTGCCAACGAGTGCGACGAGCTGATCGCGCACCGTACCGCACTGTATAACGAGGTCGGCAAAGCAGACGCTTCCGTGAAGGCGGTTCGCCGCACCATGGAGGGCGAGGATAAAGAGAAGCTGGCTGCAATCATTGCCCGCACCGAATGGGCAGGCGAGATCGGCGACGACGATCTGGAGGCGATCAAGGCGGATCACGCCCGCCGCATTGCCGACAACGCTCGCTTGACCGATGCGATCCACGATCTGGATCTGGAGCTGGCACGGCTGAACGCTACCGTGGAGAATCCCGCAGCGCTGGCCGATTCCATCGACGAGAAAAAGCTTCTACTGGAAAAGCTGCAGGTGGAGCACGATGCGCTTCGTCTGGCTTGCGATTCCATCGACGCTGCGGCCGAGAATCTGCGCTCCAGCGTGGCACCCAAGCTGTCCATGCAGGCGAGCACATTGATGCGCAAGGGAACCAACGGCAAGTACGAGACGATCGGCGTCAACAATCAGCTGGAGATGCAGTATGGCTCCTCCAGTGGCGTGGGATATACAACCCGCGATATCGACTTTATGAGCTCGGGTACCCGCGATCTGGCTTATATCAGCCTGCGGATGTCGCTGATCGGACTACTCTATCACAAGACCAATCCGCCGCTCTTCTTCGACGAGTCCTTTGCCCGCCTGGACGATGACCGTCTGACCGCAATGTTCGGTCTGCTGCGGGAGTATGCTGGGGAGGGAAGTCAGATCTTCCTGTTCACCAGCCAGCACAGAGATGCGCAGATCCTCGCAACTCAGGGCGAATACCGTCATATCCAACTATAATATCAACCCAAAAACACCCGTTCAGGGTGTTTTTTGGGTTGGAAATAAAGCGATATAAAAATGCACAAAAAAATAAAAGAAATTTTCAAAAACCTATTGACAACGACGAATTGATGTGCTATAATAAAGATGCAAAAGGAAATAGTAAACAAAAACAGTAAACCTTTTGTAGTCAAATGTGTCAAAAACGAACAGGAGGGAAGATTATGAAATTCTTCAAAACCGCTATGGAAAATCATTTCCCATTCGTTGATAAGACCCGCACGATGACCGGGAGGGTCTCGGAAAACATTTGATTCGGGCATCTTCTGAGCCCGCACAAAACTGACCTTCTCAGAATAGCAGGCGAGTTTCCTTGTACGGCGAATGACAAGTGATCTAAATTTGAAACCGTCTGAGTGAAAAGAGAAGCTGCAAGCCGGAAGATGCCGCTTGTAAGCGACACCGATCAGAATCGGCATTACAACTAAATAGTGAACGTCAATGACAACAGACCGCACAATAGGGATTGGAACCCATCGTAGAATGCAGGTTATCCCATGATGATATGAATAGTGTGAATTGCGGAATAGATCATTTGACACAGTGAAAACGAAGTTTTAAATTAATTTAATATAGAAAAAGAGGATCGCAGCAATGCGATCCTCTTTCGTTGTGCGGAAGTCGAGCAGCGTATGGAAGTAGAAGGTCCGTGTCAGCATTCAATAATCGTCGAATTGGTTACAAATTA
>JAFTKV010000013.1 GCA_017453085.1 Clostridia bacterium | reverse complement strand
TTTCGGGCTACGCCTGGTGGACGGGCAACCTCAACTCCATCCGCTTTGACTTTCTTGATGCCGCCGGCGTGGGAGACGTGGTATACGTCAAGACCATCGGGCTCAAATAGTTTTTGCAAGAATCCGCGGGTAAAACTGCACAATTTTTCCCGAAAACCATTGACATTTATCTGCTTTGTGCTATAATAATGGTAGCGTTCCGCTTTTAAAGCGGTATGTAATCATAAACGTAAGGAGAGACGTTAACATGAAAAAGTATTTGGTTCTGATCCTTTGTATCGCAACGCTGTTGATCTGCGGTACGATCGCGATCTCTGCCGCCCCCGTGGATCAAGCCGGCTTCTGGATGGAAGATGCCGCTAAGTCTGAGGAGATCCTGGCCGGCGAAGCCGGTGAGCGCGACATTGCATGGGAGGTCCCCTACCTGCACATCACGCCCGAGCTGGACGGTACCATCGGCAACAGCGAGTACATTCCCTTTGAAATGTACGAGGACTACATGGCCTACATGGCCAACTCCACCGACAGCGTGAACGGTGGTATGGCCAACACCGAAGAAGAATTCCAGATGTTCTACGAAGCAGCCCAGGGCGACTTCTTCAAGCCTTACTGGGGCTGGGACGGCAAGTACCTCTATTTGGCCTTTGAAGTAAATCTGATCAACGGCTTTACCTGCACCCCTGAGGATCAGGGCGGCGACATGTTTCTGTGGGCTTACAACTGTCTGCAGGTCGGTATCGCTGACGTGAACGCTACGGGCAAGGATCCCAGCTACGTAGAGCTTGGCTACGGTATCCACAGCGAGACCAACAGACCCATTACCGCTTCCTGGGGTAACGTCCAATATCTGCCCAATGCAGAGGAGGATTTCGCCGGTTACTACGACGAGGAAAACCAGGTGCTGATTTATGAGCTTCGTATCCACCTGCAGACCGCTTTGGGTCTGGAGGACCGTCTCGTTGAAAACGGCGACGAGATGAACTTTGCTTGGCTGCTTTCCGTCAACGGCGAAAGCGCCGGCTCTTACGACACCTGGCAGGTATCCTTCTGCCACGGTATCGGCGGTCCCTACTCCAATAAAATGAATCAGTATTTTGCCCGCGTGAGCTTCGCCAATAAGCCTGACGGCCTGGATATCCCCATCGAGGACATCCCCGGCATGAGCGAGGAAGATAAGGAATACGGTCTCAGAGAGTTCGTCGACCTGAGCGACGAGAACGCAGTCAAGACCTTTGAGGGCGAGAATGCCGCCGTGGACTACGTCACCGAGGGTGATATGTCCTTCATGCGCATCACTTCCCTGTCCAACACGGAGTATCCTTACGCTTACAGCACCAAGTACCCCACCAACCTGGTTGCCGATCAGGGTGGCTATATCGTGGTTCGCTACCGCACCTCTTCTCCCGAGTGTGAGGGTCTGGGTATCGTATTCCGCAACGTTTACGCCACCGAGCATGATCCCGAGAACTGCTACGTTGACACCATCGGCAACGACGGTGAGTGGCACACCATGATCTTCTACATGATCGGTGAGGACAACTGGCAGCACTTCATCCTCAACATCGGTCTCGTGCCCTTCGCATACTCCGATAAGTCTGCCCAGGAGACCATTGATATCGCCTGGATCAAGTTCTACCAGAACGACCCCACCGAGCTTTACGAGTCTGAGTTCTACGACGAGGACGCAGATCAGCCCGAGGAGACCACCGAGGCTCCCGCAGACGTGACCGAGGAGCCCACCGAGGCGCCTACCGCCGCTTCCGATGCCACCCAGGCACCCGCAGGCAACGAGACTGACGCTCCCGGTGGAAATGAGGGTTGCGCTTCCGTGATCGGTTCCGTCGCCGTCAGCATGGCCGCGGCTGCCGCAGCCGTCGTGCTGAAGAAGAAGGAAGACTAACGATTTCTCTCATGAATAAAAACCAGTCCCCCGCATGACCGTGCGGGGGACTTTCTGTTTATACGTCTTCTTCGACGTCTCCTGAATCGATCAGCACCTTGGCCTCGGCCGAGGGCAGCTCGGAGACCGAGCGAAGCTTGCTGTTGATCTTGCGGGTACGACCACCCACCAGGGTGTCCAGCTCCTTGCTGGTCTGCTCGATGCGCTCCTGGGCCTTGGCCAGCACCTTGCCGAAGGTGGCAAACTCGGTCTTGACGGCGCTCAACACCTCCCAGACCTCTCCCGAGCGCTTTTGGATGGCCAGGGTGCGGAAGCCCATCTGCAGGCTGTTGAGAAGTGCCGAGAAGGTGGTAGGGCCTGCCACGCTGATCTGATACTGGCGCTGCAGAATATCGACAAGCCCGCGGCGCACCACTTCTGCATACAGACCTTCAAAGGGCAGGAACATGATGCCGAAGGGGGTGGTGCCCGGGGGATCCACGTACTTGTCGCGGATGTCCTTGGCAAAGGCCTTGATGCGCTGCTCAAAGACGTTGCCCGCCTCCTTTACCTTGTCGGGATCGCCCAGCTCGTAGGCGTCCAGCAGGTGGGTATAGGCGTCGGCGGGGAACTTGGCGTCGATGGGCAGATAAACAGGTGCGTCGTCCCCGGGGAGCTTGATAGCGTATTCCACGCTATTGGCGGAGCCCCGCTTGGTGGGGAGGTTGACCTCGTATTGCTCGGGGGAGAGCATTTCCTCCATGATGGCACCCAACTGAAGCTCACCCAATATACCT
>JAFTKV010000012.1 GCA_017453085.1 Clostridia bacterium | reverse complement strand
GAGGTTGTACAGGCATTGCCGGATCGGCTGAATCACTCCGAAAATGAACTCAACCAAAGTGCACAAGCCCTGGTCACCCTCCTGAAAGAGCATGGGCTCACCGTTACCACCGCAGAATCCTGCACGGGAGGGCTGGTATCCGCCGCTATCACATCCGTGCCGGGAGCCTCCGCTGTATTGGACGGTGCCATCGTCACCTATTCCCCCGCCGTAAAAGGTCGTTTTTTAGAGATCGACCCTGCTATCCTGTATGAGGGCGGCGTGGTTTCGGAAGAATGCGCCAAGGCAATGGCAGAGGGTGCCGCCAAGCTTTTTGTTGCGGACGCGGCGATTGCCGTCACCGGCAACGCAGGCCCCTCCGCCGGCGATCCTGCCGCTCCGGTAGGAACGGTCTATATCGCCGTCACACTGTGTGGCGTCACCACGGCACGCTGCCTGAGCCTCTCCGGCGATCGGGATGCGGTGCGCGAGGCTGCCGCCAAGGCTGCGATCCAACTGCTTTGTGAGCAAATTGAGAAAAATGTAGGCTAAAGTTTCACAAATTCGCCTTTTTTCGTTATAATCCGTTCACAATGCTGTGGTATACTAAATAAAATCCGACGCTTTCGGGAAACGTCCCGATCATTTAACTGACACAAAGAAAGGAGTGGCAGTCTTTACTGCCTACTACGATTATGAAAATCACAGTCATCGGCTGCGGCAGATGGGGTTCCTTTATCGCATGGTATCTGGACAGCATCGGTCATCAGCTTACTGTATATGATAAAGCCGATTCGCCTGCAATGGCGGAGCTGTTGGCTACCCGTACCAACGGCGTGCTGACCTATCCCGAATCCATCAAGCTGTCGGTGGATCTGACCGAGGCGCTGGCATCCGACGTAATCGTTATTTCCATTCCTTCGCAGGTACTCCGCTCTCTGATGGGAGAGATCACTCCTCACAAACCGCAAAACAAGACCTTTATCCTCTGTATGAAGGGCATCGAGATCTCCACCGGACGCCGCCTGTCAGAGATCACCTCCGAATTCATGTGCGCCGACGAGGCAGACAACAACCACGTTGCCGTCTGGATCGGCCCCGGCCATCCCCAGGAGTTCGCCCGCGGCGTGCCCAACTGCATGGTCATCGACAGCGCACACGCTCCCACCAAGCAGAAGCTGGTGGACGAGTTCTCCTCCAACCTCATCCGCTTCTACTACGGCCGCGACCTCATCGGTAACGAGGTGGGCGCCGCTGCCAAGAACGTCATCGGCATCGCCGCAGGTATGCTGGACGGCAAAGGCATCTCCTCCCTGAAGGGTGCGCTCATGTCCCGCGCGACCAGCGAGGTAGCACGGCTGATTGAAGCCATGGGCGGCGATATGCGCTCGGCATACGGCCTGTGTCATCTGGGCGACTACGAAGCCACCGTTTTCTCCCAATTCAGCCATAACCGTGCATTTGGCGAGGCTTACGTGAAAGGCGAAAAGTTTGAGAAGCTGGCTGAGGGCTACTACACCGCCGCCGCTATCGAAAATCTCTGCCGCAAGCACAACGTGGAAATGCCTATTTGCCAGGGGATCTATCAGATCCTCTACGAAAACGCTTCCCCCGACGACGTTCTGGAATCTCTGTTCTCCCGCAGTCTGAAAAACGAATTCTGATCCAAACCACCTACGAGGAGGGTTTGCTTTATGAAAAAGAATAATCTTCATCTGATCTTCATTTTGGCAGCATTGATCACTGTGATCCTGGTTTCCGCCATCGCATTGATCGTCATGCTGACGCCTGCATCCGACGGTGACGGGCAGACCTCTGCCGCCACTACTTCGCAAACGCAGGCCACCACGAAAAACACCACCGATTCGGTTGTCCTCTTCCCGCACTTTACCACACCCGCCCCCTACACCACCCCCACTCCCGAGACGACTCCGCAGACACCCGTGACCACTCCTACTCCCGAAACTACTCCGCAGACACCTGCAACCACACCTGCTCCCGAAACCGACGAGCCGATCACCGATGCGCCCTCTACCTCCGTTGCCGATCTAAAACCCATCAGCGGAACGGTGAAGGGTGATTCAATCAGCTCTCTGGGCATCTACGCCTCCTACGCAACCGAGAGCATTGATCAGGAAGCACGTACGATGACCGTTCGCTTTACCTTCTACGTAGAGAGCTACGGTCTGCAGGTAGGCGGTCGCACGACCAACAAGCTGCTGGTAAATGGACAGAAGGTGGGCAAAGTCACCACGCCCAAGATCAATCTCCCCGACGGATCGCCTCACACCCGAACGGTGCTGTACGAGTATGTTGTCACCGTCGAAAAGCCGGACGACACGCCTGTCACGCTGCAGGTGGAGTTCTCTTGGAACAGTAAGATCTACTATTCCAAAGAATACGTTGAGTATTTGACGGTTACGGCAGATCTAACCGTATAAAATCAAGTCCAACACCCCGATTCGACAAATTAGCGGTCGAAGCGGGGTGTTTCGTTGTCGCAAATGAGAATTATCGGCAATAATTCCGATTTACAATTCGACATTCGCGCCGCAAGGGAAAACAAGGTCAAAAAATTCTCATTTTATGTGAAAGGCGCGCGATATTTCGTCGTTTCGTTATTTTTTCTTCCATGGTATACTACACGAAGGGAGACGCTATCTGATCTTCCCGACAAAATCTATTTTCCAAAAGGAGAAATTATGACACACCCACACCTTACCGAATTAACCAGACGCACAGATCCGCACACCTTTATCGTCTACATTCTCTATCAACAGAGCTATCCCGACAGGATCGGCTATTCTATTGCCGTGTCAGATACTCTGGGGCACCGTTCCTTTGCAGAAGATCTGACCGACGACCGCGATGCAGCAGAACGATTTCTGCAGCTTTTATCCGAAGAGGCCGCAGAGCCCTGTCATTTGCTCGATTTCATAGAGGATGCGCTTCCGCTTCGTTGATTTACCTGCCGCCGACCGTTTGGGTCGGCGGTTTTCGTTTTTGGAGCGAAAGAGGTTATTCGTCAATATCACCAAATTTTGCTCTCGTTTTTTGACACCGTCAACGCTCATCCATTCCTCCAACGATCCGTCAGCGTCGATGATCGGAGGCGTTTTTCACGTGCAAAAAAGTTTACACAATTAAAGGAAGAATTGCAGGAAAAAGCATTGACGGAGGGGGATTTGTATGTTAAAATATAGAGTAAACTATTATGGGGAACTATCCCCCTTTTGAGGTAACATGATCATTTTCGGCATCGATCCCGGGCTTGCCATCGTAGGCTGGGGGATCATCGAATACAAAAATTCCCGCTTCCGCACCCTTGCGCACGGTGCCATCCAGACCCCCGCGCACACTCCCATCGAAGCGCGACTTACACAAATTCACACAGAGCTGTCCGCTCTCCTGACCTTGTATCATCCCGATGCCGTGGCAGTAGAAGAGCTCTTTTTCACCAATAATATCACCACCGGCATCGCCGTTGCCGAGGCGCGAGGTGTGATCCTTCTCACCGCCGCCGAAAAAGGCGTGGAGATCTTCGAATACACTCCCATGCAGGTAAAGCAATCAGTAGTCGGCTACGGAAAAGCAACCAAAGCACAGGTCATGCACATGGTGGCCGCCATCCTGAATCTGCAAAACGCCCCCAAGCTGGACGACACCTGCGACGCCCTTGCCATCGCCATCTGCCACGCCCACACCGGCGGAAGCAGACTCAAGGAGTTTTATAATTTGAAATAAATTCGGGTGTTGAACAAAGTGATTCCAAAACAACATAGCAATCACATATAACTGAGAAGGGG
>JAFTKV010000081.1 GCA_017453085.1 Clostridia bacterium | reverse complement strand
TCAATATGCGCTCCGAGCATTCGCTCTTTAAGATCGGTCCCTTCTCGAACCGCACGCTGAACCTTGCCGCACTGGCATCCACCTTGCTGGTAGCGCTGGTTCTGTTCACTCCCGTTGGCCTTGCATTCGGTCTGGTCACTCTCAGCTGGAAGCTGTACCTGGTAGCACTGGGTCTGATCTTCGTACCTTTCGTCGTAATGGAGATCTGCAAGCTGATCAGCCATCTGAGAAATCGCAAAAACTGAAAATATTAACCAAAACAAAAATGAGCTCGAACGACGGGCTCATTTTTTGTGTTTTGTTGCAAAGCAAACCAATAAGTGTTATCGACTGCAGGGTATAGAAACGCAGATTCTTCAAACACTATCCCAAAAGCAAAGGAAGTGTCAATATGAGCGTACAAAAAGCCGCTTATCTCAAATACGTTGAAAAAAGTGCGAAAAAATCTCCGCTCGTCCTCGATTGCGCCAAGGCCTTTTTCGTTGGCGGAAGCATCTGCATGATCGGACAGCTGCTTCGAAATTTGTATACCGGTATCGGTCTCAGTGAAGAAACCGTGAAGGCACTGGTTCCGTCGTCGATCGTTGTGATGACGGCTATTCTGACAGCAATCGGCCTGTTTGATCAGCTGGCAAAATTCGGCGGTGCGGGAACGTTGGTGCCGATCTCAGGCTTTGCTAACGCCGTGGTTGCGCCCGCCATTGACAATAAAGCAGAAGGCTGGGTGCTGGGACTGGGTGCAAAGATCTTCATCATCGCAGGACCTGTCATTCTCTACGGCACGCTGGCAAGCGTGATCTATGGGGTAGTCTATTGGGTAATGGGGTTATTTTAAGATCAATAATAGAGATAATCAGAGTATGTATATCTGTCGGGAGTTTGCACCGCGAAATCATCGCACACATCTGCAAATTCACGAGTATCGTTGCTCGTTATATCATCATTCGCTATATGATCGACCAGATCCAATTTCTCCGTAATCACAAATTGTTTGGTACACAGAAGCAGATTGGGATCGCCACCGTAAGGGCATAAATTGCCATGAATGCAATTCACACAGCCTTTTAAAAGAACTCCGTCAGGCAGTTGTTTTTGAATTTTGACAAATGCGTCCATAAAGGGATAATTTGTGCCAACGCCAACGTATTCGTGGCTATCGTAAACGAGACGGACAGACATGGACGTAACAGTATCTTCGCTTACAACAGGCTGATCGCTATAGTATTCGATATGAATCTGAACGGTTGTCTCACCGTCGGGAGTTAACAGATGAAGAACTCTCTCCATTTGAGGAGAAAAACGCATATCATGCCTCCAATGTAAATCATTACTTGAGTTATATCAGGATTATACCACAGTCTTCCCGTACTGTCAATATCGTACTCAGAAGGAGTAGTTATGTTAATCACGCTTCAATCAAATATATCCATCTACGCACACGCAGCCGTAGGCGGAAAGGAAGAATATTCCGGACCTCTCGGTAAATCTTTGGACTATCACGATAGCAACGATCGCTTTTCACAGGACAGCTGGGAGAAAGCCGAATCTGAAATGCAGCGCATCGCCTGCAATCTCGCCATGGCAAAGGCGGGCGAGGAGGAGCCACAGCTGCTTCTGGCGGGCGATCTGATGAACCAATGCACTTCCTCCAGTTTCGGTCTTGGCGGCTTTGAGAAGCCCTTTTTGGGGCTCTACGGCGCTTGTTCCACCTGTGCAGAGGGAATACTGCTGGGCGCGCTTCTTTGCGACGGTAGCGTTGAACGTGCCGGACTTATCACCTCTTCCCATTTTTGCTCGGCGGAGCGACAGTTCCGTTATCCGTTGGAGTACGGCTGTCAGAAGCCTCCCACCGCACAGCATACCGCAACCGCATCGGGCGCATTTTTCCTGCATCGGGGAGAGGGAATTGCCAAGATCGAGCGTGTCTGTATCGGGCGCATCTCGGACGGTGGCGTTACCGATGCCAATAACATGGGCGCGGCAATGGCACCTGCAGCGGTGGACACGCTCCATCGATTCTTCAGCAGTACCGAAACTCGTCCGTCAGACTACGACGGCATCTTCACCGGCGATCTGGGCTATGAGGGGCACCGCATCGTCTGCGACCTGATGAGCGAGCTGGGCTACGATATGGGGGCGTACTACACCGATTGCGGTCTGCTGATCTACGATCGCAAGGCGCAGGATATGCACGCAGGCGGATCGGGCTGCGGATGCTCCGCCATGGTGCTGTCCACGCACATTCTTCCCGAGATAGAGGCAGGGCATCTGCAGAATGTGTTGTTCATAGGCACAGGTGCGCTGATGAGCCCCTCCAGCGTTCAGCAGGGACTTGCCATCTCGGGCATCGGACATCTGATCCATCTGACGAAAGGGAATTGATATGAAAGAAATATTATATGCATTTCTTATCGGTGGAGTACTTTGTACTGTAGCACAGATATTAGTAGATACAACCAAGCTCACTCCGGCGCGAATTCTGGTTGCATACGTGGTTTCTGGCGTGCTTCTCACTGCAATTGGTCTGTACGAGCCCATCGTTAAGCTTGCCGGAGCAGGTGCAACCGTACCCCTGACCGGATTCGGCTACACGCTTGCCAAAGGTGTGGAAAAAGCAGTAGAGGAACGAGGACTGATCGGCGCGCTCACCGGCGGTTTGACCGCAACTGCTGCGGGGATCACAACGTCGCTGGCGATGGCGGTTGGTGCTGCCTTGATTTCCAGAAGCAAGCCGAAGTAAGTGCTGTGTTCTGGTTTGTTTGACTAAACTTTACAATTGGATTCATGGAGATCGCTGAATTTACAATTTTCGCAAAACAGGATAAATATTTGACGCTCATTTAACGCCAATCAGCTTTATAACTTTACTATGCCGTAGTATTCTATAAGCGTACCGAACAGGTAACTTTTATAATCAGGAGATTAGTATGAACAAATTTACAAAGCTTTTCACCCTCGCTGCTGCGGCAATTCTTTCTGTCGGAGCGCTCACCTCTTGCGGAGGTGACAGCGACACCATTACCGTCATTTCTCGCGAGGAAGGATCGGGCACCAGAGGCGCATTCGAAGAATTGTTTGAAATCGAAAAAACCAGAGATGACGCTGAAGTTTACAACTCCACTTCCGTTGTACTTTCCTCGGTTGCAGGCGACAAGAACGCCATCGGCTACGTTTCCCTCGGCTCACTGAAAGACACCGTAAAAGCCCTTGAAATCGACGGCGTGGCAGCTACCGGGGAGAACGTGAAGAACGGCACCTACAAGATCACCCGATCCTTCAACATCGCTACCAAGGCAGACGCTTCCGAGTTAGCCAAGGACTTCATCGCATATATCATGAGTGCAGAAGGTCAGGCGGTGATTGAGGACAATGGCTATATCAGTGGCGGCAACTCCGGTGCATACGCAGGCGCAAAGCCCGCAGGCACGCTGAAGATCTCAGGCTCTTCCTCCATCTCACCTCTGATGGAAAAGCTGGTAGAGGCTTATCAGAAGATCAACACTGCCGCTGACATCGAGCTTCAGCAGTCCGACTCCTCCACCGGTATCAACGATGTTGCAGAAGGCAGATCCGACATCGGTATGGCATCCCGTGAGCTGAAGGATTCCGAGCTGCAGCAGGGTCTGACTCCTACCGTCATCTGCACCGATGGCGTTGCAGTTATCGTCAGCAAGGACAACTTGGTAAACGGTCTGACCTCCGAGCAGATCAAGAAGATCTACGTTGGTGAGATCTCTGCTTGGTCTGAGATCAACTGATACAACACAAATCAAAGCCCCGGATCTGATTTCAGACCACGGGGCTATCGGTGGACGTATTCATTACCGAACCGTATGTTCGTAAAGAAAGGCGATAAATGAAAAGTCATATAAAAGAAAAGGCTATGCACGGCGTATTTTTGATCGCAGCCTGTGTATCGATCTTCGCAGTCGCTATGATCTGCATCTTTCTCTTCACAAGCGGCATCCCCGCTATGTTTAAGGCAGGAATTTTCGATAATTTCCTGTTCAGCGGTAAGTGGCATCCGCTGAATGATGAGTTTGGCATTCTGCCAATGATCCTTGGTAGTATCTACATTACGGCGGGAGCGATCTTGATCGGTGTTCCCATCGGTATCCTATGCGCTGCATTTTTAGCAAGGTTTTGCCCTGATTGGCTCTATAAGATCTTAAAACCGGCCATCAACCTTCTCGCCGGAATCCCCTCCATCGTCTACGGCTTCTTCGGCGTCACTGTGATCGTTCCAATCATCCGCGATCTTTTCGGAGGAAGCGGTAAGAGCATCCTTACCGCGTCGATACTGCTGGGAATCATGATCCTGCCTACCGTTATCAGCACAACAGAATCTGCAATGCGAGCGGTTCCGACGACCTACTATGAGGGCGCACTTGCCCTTGGTGCCACTCACGAACGCGCAGTGTTCAAAACGATCATCCCGGCGGCGAAATCGGGTATCCTTGCCGGTATTGTGCTGGGCATCGGCAGAGCCATCGGCGAGACCATGGCGGTGGTGATGGTAGCCGGCAACAAGACGACGTTTGCCACCAGTATCTTTGACGGCATCCGTACCATGACCTCCAACATAGTACTGGAAATGGGCTACGCCCAGGATCTGCACAGGGAAGTGCTGATCGCAACCGGTGTTGCACTCTTTGTTTTTATCCTGATGATCAATCTCAGCTTTAATTTGCTCAAGGATCGAGGACGCAGAACAGAGAAGCGTAGCCGTATGAAGAAAGCTGCTGACAGCAAGGAGTGAAAACCGATGAATACAAAATTTCAGCAGGTGCAGGCCATCAATCGCTGCGGATTTGCACAAAAGCTCCGTGAATACAAGAAGCATCCGTTCTCACTGCTCACCTACCTGCTTGTCTGCCTCGCCGCTCTTCTGACAGTAGGAGTCCTCCTGTCGCTGATCGGATATGTGCTGGTCAGAGGTATTCCCGCCCTTGACCTTGATATGTTCTCATTGGAATATACCAGCGACAATCAGTCAATGCTCCCCGCAATCATCAATACGTTGACCGTAGTTATTGTGACCCTGCTTTTTGCCGTTCCCATCGGCGTGTTCTCCGCAATTTATTTGACCGAGTACGCCAAGCGAGGAAGCAGGCTGGTGAAAATCGTCCGTATGACTACCGAGACACTTTCGGGCATCCCTTCCATCGTGTACGGTCTCTTCGGCGCGATTTTCTTCAACGGCGTGCTTGGATGGGGATATAGCCTTCTTTCGGGAGTCTGCACGCTTTCGATCATGATCCTGCCAGTAATCATGCGAACCACCGAAGAATCGCTGATCGCAGTTCCCGATACCTTCCGGGAAGGCAGCTTCGGACTGGGGGCAGGACGGCTTCGTACCGTTTTCAAAATCGTGCTTCCCGCCGCCGCTCCCGGTATTCTCAGCGGCATCATCCTGTCTGTCGGACGCATTATCGGTGAGACGGCTGCACTGATTTACACTGCTGGCACTGTCACCGGTATTGCGGAATCGGTCATGGATCCGGGAAGAACTCTCGCCATTCATATGTATGCACAGACCAACGAAGGCTGGTACGAGGAGCAGGCATTTGCTACTGCAGTAGTCTTGCTGGCATTTTCGCTGCTGATGAACGCACTCTCTGAACTTCTGGTAAAAAAACTCGGCAATAAAGAAATGAAATGAGGATAGATATGAATCAACAAGATAAATTCACGATCAGAGATCTTGATCTCTATTATGGAGATTTCCGCGCACTGAAAAAAGTCAATCTTTCGCTTCCTTCGAAGGAGATCATCGCCTTTATCGGCCCATCCGGTTGCGGAAAATCCACGCTACTAAAATCCCTCAACCGTATGAACGATCTGGTAGAAGGCTGTAGGATCACAGGCGAAGTCTTGCTGGACGGCGAGGATATATACGGCAGTATGGATACCAATGCGCTCCGCAAGCGGGTCGGTATGGTTTTTCAAAAGCCCAATCCGTTTCCTATGAGCATATACGACAACGTTGCATTTGGACCCCGTACTCACGGTGTTCGCTCCAAAGCACAGCTGGATGAGATTGTAGAACGTTCTCTTCGGCAAGCTGCAATCTGGGAAGAATGTAAGGATCGGTTAAAAATGAGCGCCTTGGGGATGTCAGGCGGACAGCAACAGAGGCTATGCATTGCACGCGCATTGGCAGTAGAACCGGAGGTACTTCTTATGGACGAGCCAACCAGTGCACTCGATCCGATTTCTACATCAAAGATCGAAGATCTTGCACTGGAGCTGAAGAAAGATTATACGATCGTCATGGTTACCCACAATATGCAACAGGCAGCACGCATTTCCGATAAAACCGCATTCTTCCTCCTCGGCGAGGTGGTTGAGTTCGGCGAGACAGAGCAGCTGTTCAGTATGCCCCGTGATAAGCGGACGGAAGACTACATCACAGGAAGGTTTGGATAAGATGAGAGAAAGATATAATGAAGAGCTGCGTGCATTGCATAACAGCTTAATTCAAATGGGCGCACTTTGTGAAGTGGCAATTTCGGCAGCCATGAAATTGCTTCTGGATGAAGATGAGACACTGGCAGCGAAGGTGGCATCCGCCGATAGCGAGATCGATCGGATGGAGAGGGACATCGAGCAGAGCTGCATGAAGCTGCTTCTGCTCCAGCATCCTATGGCAAACGATCTTCGTACCATCTCGGCTGCGTTGAAAATGATCTCTGATATGGAGCGCATTGGCGATCAAGCGTCCGATATTGCCGAGTTGGCACCACATGTCAGTCAAAGTGCGGTGAAGACTAAGATTCATCTGAAGGAGATGGCGGTTGCGGCTATCGGGATGGTTACCGACAGTATCGACTCTTTTGTTCGCCGTGATCTCCAGCTTGCACAAAAGGTCATGGAGTCTGATGACGCAGTGGATAACTATTTCAATCAGATCAAAGCTGAGCTGATCAAGATCCTTTCAACAGGCACCGAGGACGGTGAGTCCTGTATTGATCTACTGATGGTGGCAAAATATCTGGAGCGCATCGGAGACCATGCTGAGAATATTGCTGAATGGGTGGAATTTTCTATCACAGGAGTACACGAGAGCAGTGAATTGAAGGAGCTGGAGAGGAAACACTCTTGACATAATCGCTTCAGTTTGTTATACTATGCTCAATCATTCATCCAAAGGAGCCAACGATGGTCACTTATACTGATGTAAAACGGGATGCGGCAGTACGCACCTATATTCAAAAAGCAGATCTGTCTCTGTCTGCGTTAGGCTACACCGAGCATAGCTTTGCTCACGTCACGAGAGTTGCGGAAACTGCCGGAGATCTCTTGCAACAGCTCGGTTTCGACGATCGCACCGCAGAGCTGGCCAAAATCGCAGGTTATCTCCACGACATCGGCAATCTGGTCAATCGGATCGATCACTCTCAATCGGGAGCGGTGATGGCGTTCCGGATTCTGGATCGGATGCAGATGGATCCCGACGAGATTGCTGAAGTGGTTACCGCCATTGGCAATCACGACGAGGGAACCGGTGTCCCGGTCAGCGATATTGCGGCGGCGCTGATCCTTGCAGATAAGTCTGACGTACGGTCTACCCGCGTACGGAATGGAGAC
>JAFTKV010000080.1 GCA_017453085.1 Clostridia bacterium | reverse complement strand
GTTTCGTTTTTGAAGAGAAGAAGCCAAGGCTCTTCCTTGCCGTCTACCGTTACGTGGATCTTGACGGTACAAGCGTTGATCTCCTCGGACTCGTCCAGCTTGGGGAGCTTGCCGCTCATCTTGAGGTAACGGGTAGCAATGGTGGCACTGTCCATCAGGTTCTGGGGCTTGGTTCTGCCCAGCTCCCGACGAACTTCTACGTAGCGATCGTATGCTTTCTGCAGGATCTCGTCCTCGAAGGTCACGTTGTCGATGGTAGTCAGGAAGGTGGTATGACGGCAGTGATCCGACCAGTAGGTGTCGATCATCTTGATCTCGGTGATGGTGGGGTCACGATCCTCGGAGATGAAGTAGCTCTGGCAGAACTTCAAATCATCCAGATCCATTGCCAGTCCCTGCTCCTTGAGAAAGCTCTTGAGGCCTTCCTCATTCAGCTTTGTAAAGCCGCCCAGAGTTGCTACCTCGGTGGGGATTGCGTAGTCGGTCTTCAGCGTCTCGACGGTATCCAGAGAAGCCTCACGCGCCTCCACGGGGTTGATGATGTGCTTCTTAATTGCCGCCAGCTCTGCCGCGGTGGGACTTCCGTAGAAATAGTATACCTTTGCGGTGCGAACGGTGGGTCTGTCACCACAGGAGATGATCTGAATACACTGTGCCGCAGAGTCTGCTCTCTGGTCAAACTGACCGGGGAGATACTCGGTTGCCACCACGGTCGCGCCGATAGGATGGGGCAGATCGGTATAGGTCAGATCCAGCTGAGGCTCGGAGAAGACGGTCTTCACGGCGTAGTCAAACAGCTCGGGGGTGATATTTTCCACGTCGTAACGGTTGAAGAAGCGCACGTCGGTGACAGAGCTGATCTGCAACAGTCCGTTGATCTCGGACAGCAGACTCTTGGCTTCGTTGGCCAGCTCCTTCTTCTTTTCTACATAAATACGATAAACCATTTTCAAAAATCCTTTCTCGGCGGCTCACTGCTTGGCGGCAAGTGCACGCTGACCGATGTCTTTTCTGTAATATGCGTTATCAAAGGAAACGGTCTTCACCGCCACGTATGCCTTTTCGATGGCCTCCTCCAGCGTAGGAGCGGTTTCGGTAACGCCCAGCACTCGACCACCTGCGGTAAGGAGCTTACCGTCTGCAATCTTTGCACCGGCAACGTAAATGTTGGCAGTGGTCTCAGCGGGCAATTTGATTTCAAAGCCCGATGCGTACTTCTGAGGATAACCGTCGGATGCCATGACCACACAGCAAGCAGAAGCATCTGCAAACTCTACGTTGATCTCGGCAAGACGACCCTCGGTGACCGCCTGCATCACGGTCAGCAGATCGGTTTTCAGAAGAGGAAGCACTACCTGCGTCTCGGGATCGCCGAAACGGCAGTTGTATTCGATGACCTTAGGACCATTGGGGGTGATCATCAGACCGAAGTAGAGACAGCCCTTGAAGGTGCGACCTTCGGCATTCATTGCGGCAACGGTAGGCAGGAAGATCTTTTCCATACACTCTGCCGCTACTGTGGGGGTATAGTAGGGGTTGGGAGCGATGGTGCCCATACCGCCGGTATTCAGACCCTCGTCGTTATCGTGGGCACGCTTGTGGTCCATGGAAGAGATCATGGGAACCACCGTCTTGCCGTCGGTGAAGGAAAGCACCGATACCTCGGGGCCTGTGAGGAATTCCTCGATGACCACTCTGCTGCCCGATTCGCCGAAGACCTTATCCTCCATCATGGAGCGAACGGCATCTTTCGCCTCGTCGCGGGTCATAGCGATAATAACGCCCTTGCCCAGTGCCAGACCGTCAGCCTTGACAACGGTGGGAATGGGAGCGGACTCCAGATAGGTCAGAGCCGCAGCAAGGTCGGTGAACACCTCGTACTTGGCGGTGGGAATGCCGTATTTCTTCATCAGATCCTTGGAAAAGACCTTGCTTCCCTCAATGATCGCCGCCTTAGCCTCGGGGCCGAAGCAGGGGATGCCTACTGCACCCAGCGCATCCACGCAACCCAGCACCAGCGGATCGTCGGGAGCGACTACGGCGTAGTCGATGGCGTTTGCCGTAGCAAATTCCACGATCTTGTCAATTTCCTTGGCGCCAATGGCAACGCAGGTTGCGTCAGCCGCAATGCCGCCGTTTCCGGGGAGAGCGAAAATCTCCTCTACCGCAGGATTCTCTTTCAGTTTCTTGATGATGGCATGCTCTCTGCCGCCACCGCCTACTACCATAAGCTTCATGATTTATATCTCCTTTGGGGCTCTGCCCCAAACCCTGCCAAAGAAACTTTTTGAAAAAAGTTTCTTTGGAATCTTCAAAAACTTCTATTGATCGGGCAAGTACTTGCCCGATAGGACAGAATTAGCGTAATTCTCAACAGTTCTATATAACCACCCCTGCCCCGCAAGAATTTGCGGGGCATTTTATAAAGTTTAAGGGGGTCATAGGGGGATTTTTTCAAAAATCCCCCTATATTTCTTTTAGTGATGGAAGAGTCTCATTCCGGTGAAGGCCATGACCAT
>JAFTKV010000079.1 GCA_017453085.1 Clostridia bacterium | reverse complement strand
CGTGGCGGGAACCACCGAGGAGATCGTGGCGGCGGTTCGCAAGTATCGGGTGGAGGAGATCATCTACGCCATCCCCTCTGCCGCACCGCAAAAGCGTGCACAGATCCTGGAGACCTGCAACACCACCGGCTGCCGTCTGCGGACGCTTCCCGGTATCTACCAGCTGGTCAACGGCGAGGTGGATATTCAAAAGATCCGTGACGTGCAGATCGAGGACCTTCTGTTCCGTCACGCCATCGACGTGGCCGATCAGATGTCTTCTAAGTATTACCGTAACAGAACCGTGCTGGTCACGGGTGGAGGCGGCTCCATCGGATCGGAGCTCTGCCGACAGATCGCTGCCTGTAAGCCTGCAAAGCTGGTGATCTTTGATATTTATGAAAACAACGCCTACGACATCCAGCAGGAGCTGATCCGCACCTACGGCAAGGATCTGAACCTTGTGGTAGAGATCGGCTCGGTGCGGGATCGGGATCGTCTGGACGGGCTGTTTGCGGCGCACCGTCCCCACGTGGTCTTCCATGCGGCGGCGCACAAGCACGTTCCGCTGATGGAGCACAGCCCCTGCGAGGCGATCAAAAATAACGTACTGGGCACCTACAACACCGCAGATATGGCGGAAAAGTACGATGCCGAAAAATTCATCCTCATCTCCACCGACAAGGCGGTGAATCCCACCAACGTGATGGGTGCCTCCAAGCGGCTGTGCGAGATGGTGATCCAGTGCCGTAACGACAGCGCAACCACCTTTGCGGCGGTGCGATTCGGTAACGTGCTGGGCTCCAACGGCTCGGTGATCCCGCTGTTCAAGAAGCAGATCGCCGAGGGCGGACCCGTCACCGTCACCGACAAGCGGATCATCCGCTATTTCATGACCATTCCCGAAGCGGCTCAGCTGGTGATGGAGGCAGGCTCCATGGCACGGCGGGGCGAGCTGTTCGTGCTGGATATGGGCAAGCCCGTGCGGATCTACGATCTGGCGGTGAATATGATCAAGCTGTCCGGTCTGGAGCCCGGCGTGGATATTGAGATCCGCGAGATCGGTCTGCGTCCCGGCGAGAAGCTGTACGAGGAGCTACTGATGAAGACCGAGCTGCTGGACAAGACCGCCAGCGATCTGATCTTCGTCGAGCGGGACACTCCCTACACCCGCGCACAGGTAGACGAAAAGCTCTCCATCCTGACCGCCGCCATCCACGACGCCGACGGTAGCCCTGCTCTTGCGCGCATCAAGACCGCTATCAAGCAGACCGTCCCCACCTTTCACGAGCCCGAGGAAGTGAATTGCAACGCCCACAAGGCAGAAGAAATGCTGCAAGTCAAGGCGGTGAAGTGAGCCGGGGAGCAAAGGACGTAAAAATCAAAGGAAGGATATATTATGGCAGAAGAGAAAAAGACTCCCGACGCTAAGGGAGAGGCTGAAGATACGGCTTCTGTAACCGAAACGCCGACCTCGACCGAGCAAACAGCGGGAAAGGAGTCGTCCTCTAAGCATTCATCCCACCATCATCACCATCATCGACATCGCCACAGAAGCAGTCGCAGCCGCTCGGGGCACTCCAAAGACTCCAAGTTCAGCAAACGGGAGCTGCGCAAGCTGATCTTGCTGATTGCTTCCTTGTTGGCAGCAGCGCTGGTGCTGTTGGGAATTTATTGGTTGGTTGATCCCCGCGATACCTATGACGATCCCGATGCAAACGCATCCAAGGAAGAATCGGTGATCAAAAACGGTATTCAGCTGCGGTTGACCCTGTTCACCGAAGAGCAGGTGCTAATCGGCACAGATGCGCTGGAGTTCTACAATACTACCACCACATCCACCGTGGACGATTTTCTGGACGATCACAATAGCGCAGGACGCATGGACATCGGTTTGCCGGTGCAGATCGGTTACGATATTGACGGCATTCCCGCAGGATACACGGTGATGAACGCCGCCATCGAGGTTTCGGAAAACGAAAACTTTGCCGATTCGCGGGTACACGTGCTGAAGGGCGCAGAAAAGATCGCCTCCTTCGAGTATCTGAAGACCGGAACCCACTATTATTACCGTATTACGCTGATCCTTTCCGACGGACAGAAGATCAGCACCCAAGGAAGCTTCCAAACTGCCGCCACGCCCCGCATTCTCAGCATCGACGGAATGATCAACGTGCGTGACATCGGCGGTTGGAAGACTACAGACGGTAAGCTCGTCCGTCAAGGCCTGCTCTATCGTGGTGGCGAGCTGGACGGCACTTTCGAGCCCACTTACCGCATCACGGAAGAGGGCATCTACGATATGCTGACGCTGCTGGGGATCCGCACAGACATGGATCTGCGTTCCTCGGCATCGGCTTCCAACCAAGCCTATCCGCTGGGCACCAACGTCAAGCACACCTATTACGGCGCACCGGCTTATGACGGAATCTTCACCGACGAAGGCAAGGAAACGATTCGTACGATTTTTGCGGATCTGGCAGATCCGGATAACTATCCCGTGTATCTCCATTGCACCTACGGTCTTGACCGCACGGGCACGGTTTGTTATCTGCTGGAAGCCTTGCTGGGCGTGTCTGAGCAGGACGTGATGAAGGATTACTGTCTGTCGCTGCTCTATCACCGCGGCGCAGACACCACCAGCATTACCGAGCTTAGCTTCTATCTGAATCAGCTGGAGGGAGCAACGTTGAAACAAAAGGTAGAAGGCTACCTTCTTTCGATCGGTGTTACCGCCCAAGAGATCGCAAGCATTCGGAGCATTTTCCTGGAGCAGCCTTCCATTTCTTAATCTATACTCATTACCCCCCGAAACCGCCGATCTTTCGGCGGTTTCTGTCGTGCGTCTTCTGCTGTTTGGGCAAGCATTGCTTTCAGATAACGATTTTTGCGTATCTATTCAAAATATTTCCCAAAAACGTGCAAGGTTTTTCGAAAAAATACGACTTATACTATAATGGCAATTTACAGACAAGGAGTCAACTATGAATCAATCTAAGCCCGAGCGTCTTTCCGACCTGCATGATGACGCAATCATTGAGCTGTATTGGAATCGGGATGAGGCCGCCATCACGGCTACCGATGACAAATACGGGCGGTATCTTTTCGCGATTGCATATAACGTTTTGCATGACCGAATGGATTGCGAAGAATGCCTGGATGATACATATCTCAGCACGTGGAATCAGATCCCGCCCAAACGCCCCAGCGTATTTCAGGTGTTTTTGTCCAGAATCACCCGCAATATCGCAATTGATAAATATCGCGCGAGCACGGCGGACAAGCGCATTCCGTCGGAGCTGACCGTTTCGCTCAGCGAGCTGGATGACTGCCTGCCCTCCCTTGATAACATAGAGCGGCAGCACCATATGCACGAGATCGCTACCGTGCTCAATAGCTATTTGCGAACCCTATCCAAAAAAACCTTGACGATCTTTGTCTGCCGATATTACTTTGCGGACAGCATCGCAGACATTGCTTCGATGCTGAAGGTCAACGAAAGCACCGTCTATCGGACGCTTTCCAGAATTCGCAAGGGACTGAAGGAGCGACTGATTCAGGAGGGCTGTTGGGATGAAGAATAACGATCATCAGCTTCGATGTGAGCTGCTCTCTCAAATCTCCTCGGATCTGATCGAAAAGGCTGCGGCCAATCGCTGCAGATTGATCAATCGGCTGAGCCCCGGGTCGGCGAAGTATCGCTTCTTCCATCCGAAGATGATGCGTACCGTCATTGCAGCTCTTCTGCTGCTGACGTTTGGCACGCTGCTGATCTGGGTGCTGAGCAACGGCGGTGAGGGAATCGCTCCGGCAGTCAAGCAGGTGCCCATTTACGAGGGGATGACGGTTTCCACCGAACAGCCCTCCACTATGGGAACGGAGTACGCCTACGGCAGGTCGCAGATCGAGCAGCTTTCTGCAGAAGACCAATCCGACGGCGAGACCTCCGACCTGTTAGATGAGCTGTACGAGGCGCAAACCCAATTTGAAATTCCTCCTCAACAGTTCGTTTACTATGCAGAGCCGCAACAGGACATCTATATTACCGTCCATCTGTCCAACCCCGACAACTTTGAGATCCTGTCCTTTACCCTGAACGGCGTGAAGTATTCCTCCTATATGTTTGAGGATGGATCGGATATGGAAAATCTGGTGCTCAAATGCAACGTGGGAGATACACAAGGTCTGCTGGAATACAGTATTGATGCCATCAAGTACGTAGACGGCGAAACCATTAAGGACGTGCGCATGGAGGGCGACCGTACCGTGAAGGTCGGCGTATATACCGCCATACAGCCCACGGCAGCCACGAAAAACGCATATGCCACCTTCAATACCGTCTTCTTCACCGTCACTGCGTTTGATACCAGCGGTCTGGTGAATATCAGTGGTGGAAAGTTTTACGCAGTGCTGTATGACGGAACGGAGATCATCCGCCGTCAGGAGCTTACTGTGGACATGCCCACTACGATCCGTTGGGGCGGCTTGACCCCCAACACCGACTACCAAGGTGCCATCATCGGCGTGTACGATGCAATGGACGGAAACGGCATTGCGTTCCATATTTTGACGGAGCTGGAGTTTACCACGACCGATGTCTTTGCATTGTCGGATATTGAGGCCGATTATCATTCCATCCGCTTCGTTCCCCTGTGGGATCCAACCTACCCGGGCAAGCGGGAGCTTCTGTCGCTGACCTTGTACGATGGGGAAAATGTGGTACAGCAGCTGGACGAGTCCACCCCCGAGATTACGGGGCTGCTGGCCAATCATACCTACCGTCTGGTGGCGGTGTACGTGAAGGATGGGCAGAAGGTGACGGTAGAGCAGAGCATTACCACAAAGACATATCAAAAGCCCGAGATTTCCTTCTACGGCTTCGGCTACTATCCCGATCGGATAAAATTTGACATTACCGTCTTGGACCTGGATCAAGTAGGCGAGCTGATCCGGATCGAGCTGCTGGATGAAGATCGGAACGTGATCCAAACAGGTCCGCCGAGCATCCGTTGCTTCGAGGGGCTGGACTGCCCGCGCACTTACCTGGTACGCGCCGTATATTCCTACGATCTGCAGGACGGAAACGGCCCTCGCAAATTGAACGTGAGTTGCAAGTATATCACACAATCGGAAGGTCTTACGATTCGAAGTGACGGCTATGTGACCGGAATGGGCAGCTGCACGGATACGGTGCTGTATATCAATATGCCGGTGGCATCTGGCGCGTTTAATGAAACGAACATTACAAAGGTCGTTTTCGGAAGTAACGCTACCTATATTGGCGGTGCGGCATTTGAATCCTGCCCCTATTTGGATGAAGTGATATTGGCGGAAGGCGTTGAGACGATCGAACTGTGTGCGTTCTATAAATCAGAACTCAAGCATCCGCTCTATATTCCCGCTTCGGTAACCTCCATCGGCAAAATTGCATTCGATATGGATGGAAATGTCCCAATCTATTGTTCCGCCGCAGAAAAACCTGTGGGATGGGAAGAGTTCTGGACGTATGCTAACGAGAATGTTGTTTGGAACATCAGCCATACTGCCGAAGATGAGCAAGGCTTGAAATATGCAGTGTTGAACAACGGTGAATTGATCGTTATGTCCTTTGATAATTCCACCGATACGGTCATTTTACCCGAAGGCGTGGTGGAAATTCGCGCGTATGTGTTTCGGGAAGCAAAAATCAAGGAGATCATATTCTCATCTACCATGCGATCTGTGGGCGATCGGGCTTTTGCAAACTGCCAATATTTGAAAACTGTTGTGTTGAACGAAGGTTTAACTTCTGTGGCAAGTTTTGCGTTTGCTTACAATAACGCATTGGAGGAGATTGTTATTCCTTCCACCATTCAAACGTTGGGAACGAAAATTTTTGTCGATTGCAGGAAATTGAAAAAGGTCACCTTGCCGGAAGGTCTTACTACCATTCCATATGGTTTTTTTGCCGGCTGCCAAAGTCTAACCACGGTGAACATCCCCTCAACGGTGACACGCATTGAGGGTTGTGCATTCAACGACTGCGAGGATCTAACCGGCATCGTGTTCCCTGAGGGACTGCAACACATTGGAGAAGAAATGTTTACCAACTGCTATCAGCTACGGTATTTCGTTCTTCCCGAAAGCTTGCAAGAGATCAGCTTTTACGCTTTTGACGGGTTTAGCGATGGACCCACAAAAATTTTCCTGAAGACGGATCGAGTTCCGGCGGGCTTCGACGTCAATTGGAGAGATCCCGATTTTACGGTCGTCTATTTCGGCTTCCAAGAGTGGTACACCGACGAAAACGGAGTCCTCTTCGCCTGCCTCAAGGACGGCACCCGAATCGCCGTTGAATAAACACACATCACTACAAAAACGAGCTGCTGAAAAGCAGCTCGTTTTTGTAGTTGGTCGATAGGTGCGATTGGAAAATTTTTTTCAAAAGTGTGCAAGGTTTTGGGGAAAAATACGACCTATGCTTACGAGGAGTGTTTCATTGAAGAAGCGCTTCCAAATTGTTTGGCGAAAAACAAATCAAATTAAACACTGGAAGGTGGAAATGTTATGAAAAAAAGCAAAAAAATCACATCTGTATTGCTGATACTGTTTCTGTTAGCGGCATTCTTAGGATGTTCAATCGAAAGTTCTCTGGTGGGCGAATACATCGGCACATCGGGGTCATATTTGAAGCTCAGAGAGAATGGATCCTGCGTATATTCGGAAGATGATTCTACCGGGAGCGGGGTTGGCGCGTGGCACGTTGAAGATGGAGTAATCTACATCGACGTGAATAATTTGGGCTATACCATATACGGAGATGTATCGAATTTTGATGGGGGAATTCTAATGAAATCCGATGGTTATTCGTGGAATGACGAGTATTTCATTAAGCAAGACTGATCTGTTTAGCAATTATTGATGCAAGCAGGTTTGTGCACAAGACTTTCGATTACTTGTGCATGAATCTGCATTACAAACACATCCGGTATATAAGAAGGAGAATATAGATGTATAACATTGATGAACCGATCGACTACGAATGGCAATTGGGTTGGGGAGAGCAAGTAGGAAGGTCTCGTCCTGTTGTGAACCGATTGCTGAAGGCTATTATAGAAAAAGACGTAAATGAAATGGATCGATTGTTTGCTGCAGGTGCTTCTTTGAAGAAATGCGATCAAACAACCTTTCGAAGAGCATTATTCCATGTAATCGACAGTTATCCGGTAATGTGTCGATTAGTGAAGCATGGCTTTTCACGAATTGGCCATGACATCAATTCACTTGGAGATAATGGCATTAATGATCAGGAATGCCTCACTCCGGGCGGCTATCGCTGGGGTGTGATTGCACGGGCCTACTACCTGGGGGCATACGATGTAATGGATTTGCTGGCATCTCATGGGTTCAACCAGTTTAACTGTTATACAGAGGGATGGGATGAGTCTGAGGATATGGATTACGTCATTTTCCAAAATGATGATAGGAGAGCCATTCAAATCTTATTGGAAAACAGCTATGATAATTGGATTGGCCCGTTTTATCACCGGTGCTATGAAAGATATGTGATCAATCAGCCTCAGGTGCGAAGAAAAAGTGTCGGTTTGGAAGATTATTTATTCCGTAAAACCCCCAAAATGATGCCTTTGGAGCAAGTGCCGTGGATTTTCGGGCGAAAAGAAGCCATCTATCGCAATAATCGCCGGCGAGAGGATTATGAAGATCGTGTGAGAGCGTTTAATGAATTCAAAATGGCATATGGTTCTGAAGAGTATGCTCAACAAGAAAGCAAGGAAAGGGAATCTGCAGTAACTGCGGATGATCTGCTATACCTCTTGTCAAAGCTGGAAGAAAAAGGGGAAATCCGTTCCTCTGACGATTCACCTTCTCGCTCCTATGATGCTGATGACGAATATATTCCTATGGAAGAAGACACGACCCCGGAGCCAACGTTTTCCGAACTGTACGAAGAGGAACGGGAGGACATCAAACGTCGTGAGTTTGGCTTTGTAGATTGTTCGGGTGCCTATCGGAGATGGGGAGATTCGTTTGTAGATACCGAAGGAAACTGGTGCCAATGGGGTGACGGCTTCTACGATTATGATGGGAACTATATTCGTTGGGGTGAAACCTATAAAGACAGCAGCGGAGCGTATCGCCGCTTTGGTGACGATTTTGTCGACTGTGAAGGCAATTGGGTAAGAGTACCATAATTAACGGAAAGAAGGAGAAACGATGAAATTTAAGCGTTGGTTTTGGTTGGCATTGGCGGTGATGATGATGGTTATGCTGGTGCCGATGTCGGAGGTGGAGGTTGAGGCGGCAACAACCGTCAGTTTGTATTGGCCAGTTCCAGGACATACTACATTGTCTCAAGGATTTCATGATTCGAGAGCAATTGATATTAGTGACGCCAATATCACTGGTGCAACAGTAATAGCAGCAATAGGTGGAACGGTTGATAGGGTGTTGTACT
>JAFTKV010000078.1 GCA_017453085.1 Clostridia bacterium | reverse complement strand
GGTGGGGTACTTTAAGCTGACCCACGGTCAGCGCTTCTTCAAAATGGCACCCATTCATCATCACTTCGAGCAATGTGGCTGGAGTGAAAATCAGATCGTGTTCCGATTCAGCCTGATTACGCTGATCGGCTCGGCAATCGCATTCGCAGGATTGGTGCTCGCAGTCTGAATCACTGTTACGAAAGGAAAAAACCATGGATTATCAGAGCAATCCTTCTAAGAAACCCAAATCCACCGTTTCCGCGAAGCTAGATAGCATTCTGGTCAAGGGTGATTTTGATCGCCCCTTGTTTGTGATCATCATGCTGCTGCTTTGCTTCGGTTCGGTAATGGTTTTTTCTGCAAGCTACGCATACGCATATTCCTCCCGCGATGACAGCTCCTTTTACATACGCAAGCAGCTTTTGTATGCGTTGATTGGTGTGCTGGCTATGTGGGGAATCTCCAAGATCCACTACAAGGTGATTCAGCTGTTTACGCCGGTCATTTATGGTATTTCCATTGCTTTGCTGGTATTGGTACTGGTAATCGGTACCAGCGAGGATGAAGCCAAACGGTGGATGAATCTTGGCTTTATCAGCTTCCAGCCATCCGAGATTGCCAAATTCGCTCTTGTACTGATGCTGGCATGGTTTGCGCATAAGTATCGCAAGCGCATTATGGAGCGGGACGGCACGCTGGCAACCTATACGAAGTCTGCCGTGTGGAGCACGGTCATTCCCATGCTGTTCGTGATTTTGACCTGCGGACTGGTGGTGCTGGAAAATCACCTGTCCGGTACGATCATTCTGCTTTGCATCGGCGTTTCCGTAATCTGGGCAGGCGGCGGTAAAAAATCGGTCTATCTGATCGGTCTGCTTGCGATCCTGCTGGTGGTATACATTATCCTGTTCCAACAGGATTTTCTGAAGGAGCTTTTGCCTGCATATCAGTGGAAGCGAATCGATATGTGGTTAAATCCCGAGGCATACGACGTACAGGACGATACCTGGCAGACGGTGCAGGGTCTGATTGCCGTGGGCTCCGGCGGTATATTCGGCAGAGGCATCGGCAACAGCCTGCAGAAGCATCTGTTTATTTCCCAGCCGCAGAACGACTTTATCTTTGCCGTATTGTGTGAGGAACTGGGTCTGGTGGGTGCTGCCGCGCTGATCATTCTCTACATGGTCTTCTTTATCCGCTGTTTGCAAATCGCCCGTCGTGCTCCCGACGTCTTTTCCACGCTGACGGTCATCGGTATTGCCAGTCACGTGATGATCCAGGCGCTTTTGAATATGATGGTAGTTACGTCGATCATTCCAAATACGGGTATCGCTCTGCCGTTCTTCAGCTACGGCGGATCGTCGCTGACCTTCCTGATGGTTGAGATGGGCATCGTGCTTTCCATCTCGCGTTTCTCCAGAATTCAAAAATAATCGATAAATTGAGGTTCACTATGAAAGTTGTAATGACAGGCGGAGGCACCGCAGGCCACGTTAATCCCGCACTCTCGATCGCGCAGATCCTGGAATCTGGCTGCCCCGACAGTACGATCCGATTCATCGGCACTCGTAGGGGACTGGAGAGCAAGCTGGTTCCCAAAGCAGGCTATCCCCTGTACGAGATTGAGGTGGAGGGACTGCGCAGAAGTCTTTCGCCATCCAATTTCAAGGTGCTTTGGAAGGCTTACACCTCCTATCGGCAGTGCAGAAAAATGCTAAAGGAGGATCGTCCCGATTTGGTCGTGGGCACGGGCGGTTACGTCTGCTGGCCTGTCTGCCGTGCGGCGGCATCTCTGGGCATTCCCACTGCACTGCACGAATCCAACGCAGAGCCCGGCTTTGCGGTAAAGATGCTGAAAAACTCCGCCGATATAGTGTTCGTAAATTTTGCGGATACCGAACGGTTTTTGAAGGGCTCCAAGGCCAAGGTGGTTCACGTTGGTATGCCCATCCACAGAGATTTTACCCGCATTGACAGCGGGGATGCTCGCCGCGAGATCGATCCCGAAGGGAAGTGGCAGTACGTTCTTCTTTCCTTTGGCGGAAGTCTGGGGGCTGCGCATCTCAACGAGGCGATGCTGGTGTTCATGTCTACCTATATGAAGGCGCATCCGGAGGTGCTGCTGATCCATTCGGCAGGCTCCCGCGGATATGCCGATATGAAGGCAAAATTCGAAGAAATGGGACTCGATAAGCTGGAGAATATCCGTCTGATGGAGTACATTTACGATATGCCCCGTCAGATGGTGGCAGCCGACGCGGTGATCTGTCGCTCGGGCGCATCCACGCTGTCCGAGTTAACTGCGATTCGCAAGGCGTCTATTCTGATCCCTTCGCCCAATGTAACCAACAATCAGCAGTACAAAAACGCTGCGCTGCTGGCCGATAAGGGCGCTGCCTTGCTGCTGCCTGATACAGAGCTGACAGGCTCCAAGCTTTGCGAGCTGGTGGACGGTCTGTTTGGCGATCCTGCGGCACTTCATGCAATGGAAGAGGCCGCCGGCGCATTTGCAGTCCCCGATACGGAAGAAATAATACTGAACGTTCTGAAAGATATTGCCAAATAACCGATTCTGTGATATAATCGGAGCAGAAAATCATCAAAAAGGAGGAAGTGTATGGATCACGATCGTTCCGGTGCTGCGGAATTTACACGGTTTCAATCGTCCAGCGAAAAACGGGCATTCATCGTAAAGATCGCCGTATGGATCTTTATCTTTCTCTTTCTTTTGGTGGTTGCCTTTTGGTTCTGCAGCAGGCTGTTTTCGCTGAAAACCATCGTGGTGGACGGCTCGAGTCACTATTCGTATACGCAGATTTTAGAGGCTGGGGATATCAGTGAAGGGGATCTGATCTTCTTTGTGTCGGAAAACGATCTGGAAACCGTGCTGACCGATCAGTTTGCCTACGTGCGCGCGGTCAAGCTGGAAAAAGAGTATCCGGATACCCTGGTGATCACGATCGAGGAAGAAGAACCGGAGTTTTACTTTGAGATGCAGGGGGAGTATTTCCTGCTGAATC
>JAFTKV010000077.1 GCA_017453085.1 Clostridia bacterium | reverse complement strand
CCTCTCCTCTGGCAGATATGGTAAAGTCCTTTGAGGACACCCGTATCCTGATCGCCATCCCCTACTTCCTGCTGCTTATGCCCGTGCTCTTCGTGATCGGTCTGATCATCAGCGCAATCGTTCGTCTGATTCAGGCGATCATCGGCTGGATCAAGCCCTCCACTCAGCTGAAGAAGACCGACGCAAGCTCCTGCATCGTCGTCACCATCTTCATCGCTGTTTGCTATCTGATCCACTTCTTCTACAGCTGCTTCACCGTGAACTTCGTTTCTATCGGTATTTTGACAGTAGTTGCAATCGGTGCCGTTGTGATGAACATCGTGTACAGAAAGCACACCAAGGAAATCGTGGACGCTCAGTTCAGCCTTTAATTTCTACCCAACAAAAATCCGCCGCAATCGCGGCGGATTTTTGTTGTTGAGATAGAAAAAACACTACGGAATTCCGTAGTGTGTAAGAGCATAGGTGCAAAGCAAAACCCGTCCTGCCGTTCAGCCATGAAATATAACCCTGCATAGTGCAAGGCGGTGCCCTATCCTCTGCCTCTGTGCTCCCAACGTCTTGAGGTCGCCGTGACATAAGCAGGGCGGTCAAGGAGGTCTGCTAACTCCGCAGAAGAAGAATCTTTCGGGCTCCAATATCTTTTTGTAGGTTTATTTACAAGGCTGTATCGTACAGGACAGGCAGATTTGCTGTTTAGTTGTCGTAGTCTACTTCGTCGAAGAGCATGTCGTCAAAGATCTCGGCGATCTTTTCGAACTCGTCATCGTCGTCTACGGAAACCAGGCACTCTTCGCCGTCTTCATCGGTGCCGACCTTCAGGATCACGTACTCGTCGCTCTCCTCGTCAACGGGGATCAGAGCGTAGTAAACCACGCCGTCCATCTCGTGCTCGCCGATGATCTGGAACTGACCTTCGTTACCTTCCTCGTCAACGAGGGTGTAAACGTCGACCTCTTCCATTGCCTCTTCGTTGTTCAGCAGTTCTTCGTTTGCCATTGGTATCTCCTCCTTCATGGGAAATGATCGTTAAAATGGAATTTCCGGAAGCAGACCGGTCTCGTCGCCATCGGTTGTGGTGGCGGTGGGATCCGTCTTCTGAACTGTCTCCTCTGCACCGTCCTCCTCGCAGCCCCAAAGGCAGGAGAGCAACAGCACGAGGGTCAGCAGAATGACCGCAATACGTTTCATCGAACCGCTCCTTTATACTTCCTTGCTATTATTGTACCTTATCGAAGCGCATTTGTCAAGTGGTTATACAAATAATTTTCCGCAGTGGAGGTCGCCCACGGCGATTCCTGCCAAACCCGCACGGATTTGTGCATTCCTCTTGCATTTTCCAAAAGAATGTGCTATAATATGGAATATGCAGATTGCTTTTGCAATGAAACCTATAGCAGTTTATCCGAATCGCCCGATATTTATGCGTATTTGAGACGGGCAGAAAGGTTTATTATGAAAACAGTTGTTGGAATCGACGTGGGCGGCAGCACCACCAAGATCGTCGGCTTTGATGCCGAGGGTCGGCTGATCGCTCCCATTTTCGTCCGTGCTACCGATCAAATCACCTCGATCTACGGCGCGCTGGGCAAATTCACCACCGAAAACGGTCTTGCGCTCACCGATATCGAGCGGATCATGGTCACCGGCGTGGGCTCCACCTTTATGGTCGAGCCGATCTATAATATTCCGGTTTACAAGCTGTCGGAGTTCTCCTGCGTGGGACGCGGCGGCATCTGGCTGTCAGGGCTTTCTGAGGCCATCGTGGTCAGCATGGGCACAGGCACCGCTCTGGTCCACGCCAAGGCGGACGGCACCTTCGATTATCTTGGCGGTACCGGCATTGGCGGCGGCACGCTGATGGGACTTTCCGAAAAGCTGATTGGCATGAAGGACATCGATCACATCATCGAGCTGGCAGCCGAGGGAGACCTCTCCAAGATCGATCTGCGGGTCAGCGACATCACCAAGAAGGACGTGCACCCCGGTCTTGCAGCCAATCTGACCGCCGCAAACTTCGGCAAGATCAGCGACATCGCCACCAAAAGCGACCTGGCACTGGGACTGGTGAACATGATCTACGAGACCATCGGCATGATGGCGATCTTCGCCGCCCGCGGAAAAGGCATCCGGGACATCGTGCTCACCGGCAATCTGACTGCCCTCCCCCAGGCAAGAGAGATCTTCGGGAACCTGAACGCATTCTTCGACGTGAACTTCATCATCCCCGAGAACGCACGCTTTGGAACCGTCATCGGCGCCGCATTACAAAACTGACAAACAGCACCGACCCGTTCGGTGCTGTTTATTTATCCACCCACCACGACTCCTCCGGGCACGCTGCCTACGATCACCGCTTCGCCGATGAGAATACGGGAGCTCACCGTCAGCTGCTCTTCCCTGCCCAGCACCGCCAGCGTCAGCGGAACGGTCACCTCCAGCTCCAGCCGATGGAGCGTCTGATTGAGCCCGCCCTCCTCCAGGCTGCTGACCGTTTGGGCAGATGCGCCTCCGTACAGGCTCCCCG
The DNA here is from genome assembly GCA_017453085.1 of Clostridia bacterium. Classification (GTDB taxonomy): domain Bacteria; phylum Bacillota; class Clostridia; order Oscillospirales; family CAG-272; genus CAKSQF01. The sequence goes on along the minus strand of JAFTKV010000077.1, from coordinate 1,322 downwards.
AAACGGTCAAATAGAATCCGCGCCCCGAAAACAGCTTCGGGAACAGAAGATCGCCGCTGCGGATCTTGCAGGATAGCCTGAGCTTTTCCAGCTTCTGCTCCAATACAGCAGACAGATCGGCGGCGTATCGGCGCACCGCACCGCTATCCACCACAAGTCCCTGCACGCTCCCGTCCGCAGCGTAACGCAGTGCGCAAAACTCGCCGTATTCCCCCGACCGCGCCAGCTCCTCCGCCGTTTCCCGCACCAGCCCCTGCACGCGGCTCTCGGCGATACTCTCAAAGATCGGCACGGCCAGCGGCGCTGCCCTTGTGCGCAGCCCGACTGCTGTGCAGAGGGTGGCAAGCAACAAAAGACAGATCGCGATCCGCAGATTCCTCCGCTTCCCGCGCCTGCGAAAAGGCCGTTTCAAAATTTCCAAACGCATGGTTTTCTCCTCACAAAATTTCTGTATTTTCGTCAAAAGAAATTTTAGCAAAACTATTGTATTTTCCGTCGTATTTTGATATAATAATTGACATCAAATCAACGGCAGCGCCTGTATCCGGCTGACGGGTTTCGATCCTGTCTTCTTCCCTTCGCTGAATAAATATATTCGGCCCCGGCAAAGATAGAACCGAATTTTCATCAGTTTGACCGGACACTGTCCATCTAATTTGGGAGGATCTATATATGCAAAGCAATGTACGCCCCGAAACTATGGAACGCATCACCACCCCTACACTGGCCAACGCTTTTATCGAGGAGCAGGTCAAGGAAGTCCGCGAGCAGGTGGGAGACAAGAAGGTACTTCTGGCTCTCTCCGGCGGCGTTGACTCTTCCGTGGTCGCCGCACTTCTGATCAAGGCCATCGGCAAGCAGCTGACCTGCGTGCACGTCAACCACGGTTTGATGCGCAAAGGCGAATCCGAGCAAGTGATCGAGGTGTTCGGCAAGGAGCTGGATGCCAATCTCGTTTACGTAGACGCTACCGACCGTTTCCTGGATCTGCTGGCAGGCGTCAGCGATCCCGAACAGAAGCGCAAGATCATCGGCAACGAGTTTATCAAGGTGTTTGACGAAGAGTCCGCCAAGCTCTCCGGCATCGAATTTTTGGCACAGGGCACCATTTATCCCGACATTCTGGAATCCGACGGCGTATAGGCTCACCACAACGTAGGCGGTCTGCCCAAGGAGATGAAGATGGCTCTGGTCGAGCCCGTGAAGCTGCTCTACAAGGACGAAGTCCGCATAGTAGGCGAGGCGCTGGGTCTGCCCCACAATATGGTCTACCGTCAGCCCTTCCCCGGCCCCGGTCTGGGCGTGCGCTGCCTGGGTGCCAT
>JAFTKV010000076.1 GCA_017453085.1 Clostridia bacterium | reverse complement strand
CGCCGTTGACGGCGGGAGCAAGCCCCCGCCCTACGGGAATAGTGTGAACATACGCACACAAACACTTTCGCTCGGCAAGTATTTGCCGAGCATTTTTGAAAGTTTTTGAAGATTCCAAAGAAACTTTTTCAAAAAGTTTCTTTGGTGGGGTGTGGGGCAAAGCCCCACATACGTTTATTCTCCCAACACGTCTCCCACGGTGATCTTTTTGCCGTTCACGAAGGCGGCGGCGGACATACGCCCTTTGCCTTCGGGGAGGACGTCAGTGATGTGGAGGATGCCGTCTCCGGTCGCTACGGCGATAACGCCCTTGTCGATGGACAGAACCGCACCGGGAGCTTTGCTGGAGGTTTCGGAGGAAACCTTGGAGGCAACGATCTTCAGCAGCTTGCCGTTCAGCTTGGTGAATGCCAGCGGAATGGGGGAGAGTCCGCGGATCTGGTCGTGGAGTTGTTGTGCCGTGCGGGTGAAGTCCAGCACGCAATCGGCCTTTTCGATCTTCGCCGCATAGGTGGCAAGGGCATTGTCCTGCTTCACGGGCGTGATTGTTCCCGCTTCCAGCCCTGCAAGGGTGGAGAGGATCAGATCGGCACTTACTGTAGCAAGTTTGTCGTGAATTGTTTCGAAATTATCGTCGGGAGCGATAGTAACCGCTTTCCACTCCAACATATCGCCGGTATCCAGTCCCTTTGCCATCTTCTGCGTAGTAATTCCCGTTTTAGCACAGCCTTCCATAATGGCACGCTGCATGGGAGCGGCACCACGGTAGGCGGGGAGGAGCGAGCCATGGGCGTTGATACAGCCGTATTTCGGGAAGTTCAGCACATATTCGGGCAGAAGCTTGCCATAGGCGACCACCACGATGGCATCGGGGCGAAGCTCGGTGAGATCGGGCAGGAACGCCTGATCCTTCAGCGTTACGGGCTGACGCACTTCAAGTCCCAGTTCCATCGCCGCCGATTTGACGGGGGTAGGATGCAGCTGCATGCCCCGTCCCTTGGGCTTGTCGGGCTGAGAGACTACGCACACCACCTCGTGCGCACTTGCCAGCGCACGAAGGGTGGGAATTGCAAAATCGGGGGTACCCATGAAGAGGACACGCATCAGTCGTCGTCCTCCATCATTTTGTCGATCTCGGCGCGAGTGAGCATACGGTCAGCCACGTCGGGGTAAAGAATGCCGTCCAGGTGATCCAGCTCGTGGCAGAAGCAACGGGCAGTAAGACCCGTTCCGGTAACGCGGAATCGCTCGCCGCGGCGGTTGGTGGCCTCCACGGTCACGGTGTCGGGACGGGTGCAGATGCCCCATCTGCCGGGCAGGGACAGACAGCCCTCCTGTCCGGTCTGGGAGCCGCTCGTCTCCACGATCACGGGGTTGATCAGCTCGATGAGATTGCCGGGCTCGGTCTCCACCACAACAACGCGGCGGAGCACGCCTACCTGGGGAGCGGCCAGTCCAACGCCGCCGGATTTGTGGAGGGTAGCGATCATATCGTCCAGCAGGATCTGGATGCGGGGGGTGATGGCATCCACCTTGCGGGAGGTTTTCCGAAGGATAGGATCTTCTTCGGTGAGAATTTTCAGTATAGCCATGAGAGTATCTCCTTTTCGCTCAAATTATACCGTGGCGGGATTCAGATCCACGGTCAGAATCACTTTTTTGGCACTGCCAGAGGAGAATTCCCGCAGCAGTCCCGAGAGCAGCGCACGGGTGCGCTGATTGTTTTTGCATTTTAAGATCATCCGCATCCGATAGGTCTCGTTGACCTTATACACGGGTGCCTCGAAGGGGCCGAAGACCACCATGGGCACGTCCTTGAACTCGCCCGACAGCAGCTCCTTCAGCCTTCCTGCCAGCGTGACGGTGGCGTTTTGCAGCATTCCCTCGTCGGTGCAGGCCAGGGTAAGCAGTGCCAGATCGCAGTAGGGCGGGAAGGTCAGTGCCTTGCGGAGGGCGATCTCCCGCTCGTAGAAGCTGACGTAGTCCTGGGTCGCCGCCAGTGTCAGCACGGGATGATCGGGGGAGTAGGTCTGGATAATGGCTCTGCCGGGAGATTCGCCGCGTCCGGCTCGTCCCACCACCTGTGTGAGGAGAGCAAAGGTGCGCTCACTCGCACGGTAATCATCGGTGTACAGGGAATTGTCCGCCGACAGCACGCCCACCAGCGTTACACGGGGGAAATCGTGTCCTTTGGTTACCATCTGCGTACCGATGAGGATGTCCGACTTGCCGCCTCTGAAATCCTCCAGCATCTGATCGTAGGAGAATTTTGCCGAGGTGGTGTCGGCGTCCATTCGCAGGATCTTGGCCTCGGGGAAACGCTCGCCGATCTCCTCCTCTGCCTTTTGGGTGCCAAATCCCATATACTGGAAGGAATCTGCACCGCATTCGGGACATTTTTGGGGCACGCTCTCCTGATAGCCGCAGTAGTGACAGCTCAGGTAGGGAGCTCGATGATGGCGATCTCGATTGTGACGGGTCAGCGACACCGAGCAGTGGGGGCAGAGCACCACCTTTCCGCAGAGCGGGCAGGAGAGGAAGTGATTGTATCCCCGCCGATTGACGAAGAGGATGGACTGCTTGCCCTCCTCCAGCGTGTGGGCCAGCCCATCGGCGAGAATACTGCCCACGGGGGAGGTGGAGCCGTTTTGGCTATCCAGCCGCAGGTCGCAGATGACAGTTTCGGGAAGGTTGGCGCCACCAAAGCGCCCCTTCAGCTCTACCAGCGCGTACTTGCCTTGCTTTGCCTTGTAATAGCTCTCCACCGACGGCGTTGCCGAGGCAAGGAGCATCAGCGATTTGTGATAGTTGCAACGGAATCTCGCAATGTCCCGGGCGTGATAGCGGGGGGATTGCTCGGATTTATAGGTGTGCTCGTGCTCCTCGTCCAGCACGAGCATGCCAAGCTTCTGGAAGGGGGCGAAGACCGCCGAGCGAGTGCCGATGCACAGATCGATCTCGCCTGCGCGGATCTTTCGCCAGGCGTCGAACCGCTCTCCTTGGGAAAGCCCCGAATGGATCACCGCTACCCGATCCTTGTAGAAGGAGCAGAAGATGGAAACGGTCTGGGGGGTCAGCGCGATCTCCGGGATCAGCAGGATCACCTGTCGCCCTTCCTCCAGCACGCGGTCGATGGCCGCCTTGATGACCATGGTCTTGCCGCTGCCGGTGATGCCGTGAAGCAGGACCGCCCTCGGCTCGCCTGCGGAGAGCTGCTCCTCGATGGTAGAAAGCGCAGCCGATTGCTCGTCGGTCAGTCTGACCCGGGGAGCGTCTGCGTGACTTGAGGATTGATAGGGATTGCGATGGAGCTCCTGCCGCCTCACGGTGATCAGCTGCCGCTGATTCAGCGCCTTCACCTGTGCGGAGGTGGTCTTCAGCTCTTGCTTGACCACCGAGAAGGGAACGCTGCCGTTTTGCTCCAGATAGGCAAGAAGCGCCAGTTGCCGCTCGCCCTTCAGCTTGCCCTTTCCCGACTTGGCGGCTTCGATCCGCTCCTTGTCGTCGGTGAGGGTGAGGATATCCTCGTAAACGATGTTGGTGGCTTCCTTTAGGCTTGTCTGGCGTTCGATGTAACCGTCCTTGACCAGGACGTTCAGAATGCCGGTTACCTCCTCGCCGTAGCTTGCTTTGAGGGTCTCAAAGCCGATGCCGGGAGTGCGGAGGATGTCGGCAAACACGAAGCGGACGGCAGGGGAGAGAGCAGCTGATTCGTCCGCATCCTTTACGGGATAGTATCGCTCGGCTACGGGAGTCAGCACGGCGGGAGGGAGCATGGTGCGGATGGCATCGCCAACGGTGCAAAAGGTCTGCTCTTTGATGAACAGTGTCAGGCGCAGCTCCTCTTCAGAGAGGCAAATATCCTCTCTTGCCGAGAGAAGCGGCTTATAGCGATCGGTCTCCTCTACCGAGCCCATCCCGTAGACGACGGCGGTCATCTTGCGATTGGCTTTGCCGAAGGGCACCAGAACGATCTGACCGATCCGGATGTGGCCGTCAAGCTCCGGCGGAATATAATAGTCATACGGGCGGTCGATGGCATAGGACGTGCCCATCAGATAGACCTGTGCGGTGGAAAAAGCCATATTGCTGCCTCCTTTCCATGAATTTCGGGTGAAAAACAACGAATTTCGGGTGAAAAACAACGAATTTCGGGTGAAAAACAACGATTCGGACCGTAGGATCCGAATCGTTCAGATATGCAGATCTTATTCTGCGGTGGTTTCGGTCTCCTCTTCAACCGGGGCAGGATCGGTCTCTTCCGCTACGGTGCCGTCGGAATTGGGGGCGTTGGAGATCACGTAATCGCCTTCGTGCAGACGGCGGATGGCGGTCTTGACAGCCTTGTCGTCCCGATACTCCTTGGGGATCAGGGCGGAGAGGGGCTTGTCGGTTTCTTTGCGCAGCAGCATCTGCTCAGCCTTTTCCCGCTGAGCGATATATTCGTCGGTAACCATACGGGCGCTCTTGGCGGTTGCCAACACCAGCGTGAAACGGTTATATTTGCCGTGGGTGAGTTCTTCAACAGAGGGTTTGATCATAATAGTATACTCCTTGTGTCCTGTGTATATGCGGTTTAGTCTGCCATAAAGTCGGCAGGGATATGAAGGTTACGGGCGGTGCGGTGCTTTTCCGCATCCACGATAGAAATGATCTGCAGAGCGGCCTCGTCGCTGGCGCCGTCTTCGTTGATGACGATGTAATCGTAGCTGGCGAAATTGCCGACCTCGCGCTTGGCTTGCTCCAGACGGCGGAGGATGTCGTCCTCGGTATTGGTGCCGCGACCCCGCAGACGTGCCTCGAGCGTTTTATAATCGGGGGGCAGCAGCAGCACGGTGACTGCGTCGGGGATCAGCTTTTTGATCTTCATTGCGCCCACGACCTCGATCTCCAGAATGACGTTGATTCCGTCGTCGAGCATGGCATCCACCCGTTCTCTGGGGGTGCCGTAATAATTTCCTACGTATTCAGCATACTCCAGCATCTGACCTTCCTCGATCTTCTGCTCGAACTGTGCTCTGGTCACGAAATGATACTGTACGCCGTCCACCTCGCCTTTACGGGGCTGGCGGGTAGTTGCGGAGACCGACAGAGCGTAGTCATCCGACCGAGCCAGAATGTTGCTGACCACCGTTCCCTTGCCTGTGCCGGCGGGGCCGGAGATCACCAGTAATATGCCTTTGTCCGTTAAGTCCATAATTCCTCCAAAATTTAATCTTCTTGATTTAACAGCATCTCCAGCGCCTCAGGCTCCAGAGAGGATATGATCACGTGACGGCTGTCGGTGACGATCACCGAGCGGGTCTTTTTGCCGCAGGACACGTCGATGAGACAGCCTGCGTCTCTGGCGTCCTGCACCATACGCTTGATGGGGGCGGCGTCGGGGGACGCTACCGATACGATCCTGCTGACAGCTACCAGATTGCCGTAGCCAACGTTGACGAATTTTGCAGCCATGTCCGCTCCTTACTCCAGATTCTGGATCTGCTCGCGGATCTTTTCCAGCTCGCTCTTCATCTCCACCACCACTTTGGCGATGTCTGCGTCGATACACTTGGAGCCGATGGTGTTGGTCTCCCGATTCATCTCCTGCAGGAGGAAGTCCAGCTTTCTTCCGATAGGCTCGGTAGATTCAAAGATCTCGTCGAAGGTGACGAAGTGAGAAGCAAGGCGCACCAGTTCCTCGTCGATGGCGACCTTGTCGGTGTAGATGGCACACTCGGTCAGGATGCGGTTCTCGTCGATCTCCACGGACAGATCGCCGATGATCTGTCGGATGCGGGCGAGAAACTTGTCGTGGTAGCCCGCCACCGATTTGCGGCTGGCCTCTGCCACCACGGCGACCAGCTCCATCAGGTGTGCTTTCTTTTGCAGCAGATCTGCCTTCAGACGCTCACCCTCTGCGGCGCGCTGTGCCAGAAATCCGGCGATGGCCTCGTCCAGGAAGGGAAGGACCTCTGCCCAAGCGGCTTCCATGTCTACCTCGGGACGCTCTACGGTGAAGATCTCTTTATTCTGTGCCACCTGCATGACCGAAATATCGTCCCGCAGATTGTAACGCTCCTTCAGCGTGTTCAGTACAGCCAGATAGTTTTCCAGATAGGGGCGGTCCAGTGCCAGATGGGTGTCGGGGGAGCCCACCTGTTCAATGCCTACGTAGATTTCCACCTTGCCGCGAGTCATGGCAGCCGACAGCTTGGCCTTGACCTTCTCCTCCAGGAAGGAGTAGGGGCGGGAGATCTTCACGGTAGGATCCAGATAACGGCTGTTGACGCTTTTCAGCTCAACCGTGATAGTTTTATTGTTGACGGTACCGGCAGCTCTGCCGAACGCGGTCATACTGTTTGCCATAATTCCTCCGATATTTTCCCATTTAGTATTATTATGCCACAGATTTTTCCGCTTGTCAAGATTACCGTGAAAAAAAGACGATTTTTTGTGAAATATTCTTTTGGAGATCGGAGAAAAAGGGATTGACAAATAATCAATTCAATGCTATAATGAATCCATCGTTTTTTTCGGTTATAGAATACGTTTGGAAATGAAAAACGAAAATATTTTGCTAATTTCATAAAATGCGATAAATTTTGTTTTGAGGTGAACGTTTTGGAGAAAAAATACAGAGTTGGCATCATCGGTGCCACCGGTATGGTGGGGCAGCGCTTTCTGACCCTTTTGGAAAATCACCCCTGGTTTGAGGTAACCGCACTGCTGGCCAGCCCCCGCACCGCAGGCAAGGCTTACGCCGAGGCTGTGGAGGGCCGCTGGAAGATGAAGACCGCACTTTCGGCAAAATACGGCGAAATGACCGTGATGAACGCCGAGGATATCGAGGCAGTCAAGCCCCTGGTGGACTTCGTCTTCTGTGCAGTTGATATGAAGAAGGATGCCATCGTTGCTATGGAGGAGGCCTACGCCAAGGCGGAGATCCCCGTGGTCTCCAACAACAGCGCCAACCGATGGACCCCCGACGTGCCTATGGTGATCCCCGAGATCAACCCCGCCCATCTTTCCGTGATCGAGCATCAGCGTGCCCGTCTTGGCACCAAGCACGGCTTTATCGCTGTCAAGCCCAACTGCTCTATCCAAAGCTACGTGCCCGCTCTGACCGCACTGCTGGAGTTTGAGCCTACCCTCGTGGTGGCTACTACCTATCAGGCGATCTCCGGCGCCGGCAAGACCTTCCGGGAATGGCCCGAGATGATCGACAACGTGATCCCCTATATCGGCGGCGAGGAAGAGAAGAGCGAGCAGGAACCCCTGAAGGTTTGGGGCAAGGTGGAAAACGGCAAGATCGTCAAGGCCGAAGGCCCCGCCATCACCGCCCAGTGCCTGCGCGTCCCCGTCTCCGACGGTCACACCGCAGCCGTGTTCGTCTCCTTCAAGG
>JAFTKV010000011.1 GCA_017453085.1 Clostridia bacterium | reverse complement strand
TTCGCGTGGACGTAAACGACGCTGCTCTCCTATCGCCTGAATCGATGACGGGCGCATTGCGGGAGGTGCTCCGTGATCCCGATCTGCCTCTTGGCGAGCTGTTTGCGGTGGTCTATCTCTCGTTGTCCGATTGCTACGCCGCAACCGTCCGTCAGATCGAGGAGATCACGGGATCGCCGGTCAGCGCAGTCCACATTATCGGCGGCGGCAGCAAGGACGGTTTGCTGAATCAGCTGACCGCAAACGCTACCGGCAAGCCGGTGATCGCAGGTCCTACCGAAGCTACCGCCATTGGCAATCTGCTTTGCCAGATGCTGGGCACGGGACGGTTGCCCACCGTTTCGGAAGCCCGCCGACTGTTGGCGGAATCCATCCAAACCGAAGCTACACAGCCTCGATCCGTCTGAGAAGGAGAAGAAAATGAAATCTTATTACGAATATGCGAAAGAAGCCTATGCTGCAAACGGCATGGACTGTGAAAAAGCCATTGAGACCTTGCAGAATCTCACCCTCTCCGTCCATTGCTGGCAGGGAGACGATGTAGGCGGCTTTGATACCAAGGACGCGCTGTCGGGCGGTATTCAGGCAACCGGCAACTATCCCGGCAAAGCCCGCACTCCTGCTGAGCTCATGGCTGACTTTGACAAGGTTCTGGCTCTCACCGGCGGCAAGAAAAAGCTGAATCTTCACGCCTCCTACGCTATCTTTGAGGAAGGCGAGTATGCCGACCGAGATGCGCTGGAGCCGAAGCATTTTGCCAAATGGGTGGAGTACGCCAAGGCACGCGGACTCGGTCTGGACTTTAACCCCACCTATTTCTCCCACCCCAAGGCAGAGGGGCTGACTCTTTCCTCGCCCAATGAAGAGATCCGTCAATTCTGGGTGCGCCATACCGTTGCCTGCCTGCGGATCGCCGAGTATTTCGCCAATGAGACCGGTACGCCCTGTGTCATGAACATCTGGATCCCCGACGGCTACAAGGATATCCCCGCCGATCGCACCTCTCCCCGTGCCCGCTTTGCCAAGTCGCTGGATGAGGCACTCGCTTGCGGCTACGACAAGTCTAAAGTGTTCGTAACGCTGGAATCCAAGGTCTTCGGCATCGGTCTGGAAAGCTATACCGTCGGCTCTGCGGAGTTCTGTCAGAACTACGCCGCCACCCGCCACATCATGCCTCTCATGGACAACGGCCACTATCATCCCACTGAGATGGTATCGGATAAGATCTCGTCTCTCTTGCTGTTCCATCCCAAGCTGGCGCTGCACGTCACCCGTCCCGTCCGCTGGGACAGCGACCACGTGGTAAGATTTGACGACGAAACCCGCGAGATCTGCAAGGAGATCGTTGCATCGGGCAGACTGGACGACATCGTGATTGCCCTCGACTATTTCGATGCTTCCATCAACCGTGTAGCCGCTTGGATCATGGGTATCCGCAGCACGCAGAAGGCGCTTCTGGAGGCTCTTCTGACCCCCCACGCCGAGCTGTCTGTGTTGCAGCAGGCGGACGACTACACCCGTTTGTTCATGCGTCAGGAGGCGCTGAAAATGCTTCCTCTGGGTGCCGTTTGGGAGGAGTTCTGTCGCCGTGCAGGTTTGCCCGCAGGTGAGGGCTGGTACGATGAAGTAATGGCCTACGAAGCCGAAGTTTTGAAAGAAAGAAGTTAAAGCTATGAAACTGACCGAATTTGCATTTGTCAAAGAGTTTATCGCATTTGCCGAGGCAGGCTGGCAGAAGGGCTGGCATGAGCGCAACGGCGGCAATCTCAGCTACCGTGTGCCTGCAGAAGATATCGAGGCTTGCCGTGATCTGCTGGATTTCAGCCGTCCCTATGCGCCCATCGGTACCGCAGTTCCTGCGCTGGGCGGACAATTCTTTATGGTAACCGGATCCGGCAAATATATGAGCAACGTGCTCAGTAATCCTGCCGATACCTGTGCGTTGATCCAGCTTGACGAGGCTGGTGAGAACTATCGCATCGTATGGGGATTGGTGAACGGTGGTCGCCCCACCAGCGAGCTGCCTACTCACCTGATGAACCACGAGGTGAAGATGCTGGCAACCGACGGCGCGCACCGCGTGATCTACCATTGCCACCCTGCCAATCTGATTGCCCTCACCTTCATTCTGCCGCTGGAGGACGAATACTTCTCCCGTGAGCTGTGGGAGATGATGACCGAGTGTCCCATCATTTTCCCCGCAGGCATTGGCGTGATTCCGTGGATGGTACCCGGCGGACGGGAGATCGCGGTCGTCACCGCAGAGAAGATGAAGATCTACGATGCCGCCGTCTGGGCGCATCACGGACTCTTTTGCTCGGGTGCGGATTTTGATGCTACCTTCGGGCTGGCGCACACCATCGAAAAGTCCGCTGAGATCTACATCAAGGTGCATTCTGTCGTGGAGAAGAAGCGGCAGACCATCACCAAGGATGATTTCATCCAGCTGGCGAAGGATTTCGGCGTTACGCTGACCGAAGAATTTTTGAAATGAGATTTCGTGGGGGAACTTCTTGTAAGAAGTTCCCCCACACCCCTTCAAGAACTTTTATAAATGTCGGGCAAATACTTGTCCGACAGGGAAAACTGTGTTGCATTCGTAGTGATGCAGTTTTTTATTGCAATTTTCATGAAAATGTGTTATGATTATTGTAATTTAGGCAATACTCGCCGAGAAACATAGATAAGGAGACTACTTATGTTACTCATTCGAAACGGTTATATCAAAACTATGGCAGGAACTGATCTGGACGGCGGATCGGTGCTCATCGGTGACGACGGCAAGATCATCGCTGTAGGATCGGATCTCACCGCTCCCGAGGGCACCGAGATCATCGACGCCGGCGGCAAGCTGGTCACTCCCGGCTGTGTGGACGCTCATTGCCACATCGGTCTGGATAACGAGGGCATGGGCTGGGAAGGTCACGATTACAACGAGATCGTCGATCCCCTCACGCCGCAGATGCGTGCTATTGATTCTATCAACCCCCAGGATGAGGCATTCGGTCTTGCCATTCAGAACGGCGTGACCTCTGCCTGCACCGGCCCCGGCAGCGCAAACGTGGTGGGCGGTACCTTTGTTGCCATCAAGCTTTGCGGAAAACGGGTAGATAAGATGATCATCAAGGATCCCATCGCCATGAAGTGCGCCTTTGGTGAAAACCCCAAGCGCTGCTATGGTCAGGGCGGCAAAAAAGCACCTATGACCCGTATGGGTACTGCAGCACTTCTGCGAGAGATCCTCTTCAAGACCCGTCGCTATCTGGAAGACAAGGAAGCAGGGAAGAATCCCGGCTTTGATATGAAGCTGGAGGCGATGATCCCCGTCATCAAGGGCGAGCTGCCGTTGAAATGCCACGCTCACCGTGCGGACGACATTCTCACCTCTATCCGCATCGCCAAGGAATTTGGCATCTCGGTGACTCTTGACCATTGCACCGACGGTTCCGTGATCGCCGACGAGCTGGCTGAGGAGGGCTTCCCCGCATTCGTAGGTCCTACCCTCGGCGGCAAGTCCAAGATCGAGCTACGGAATAAGTCCTTCACCAAACCCAACGATCTTTACCTCGCAGGCGTGCCCATCAGCATCATCACCGACGCTCCCGTGATACCGCTCCATTATCTGCCCATGTGCGCAGGTCTGGCGGAAGATGCAGGACTTCCTTATGAGGAAGCGTGGAAGGCGATCACGATCAATCCCGCCACCCAGACCGGCATCGGTGACAGAGTCGGCAGCCTGGAAGTAGGCAAGGACGGAGACCTGGTCATCTGGACTGACGATCCCATCACCACCGTTGGTGCAGCGGCAGAAGTGACCGTAGTAGACGGCAAGGTTGTTTATCACAGAAGTTAACAGAAAAAGCAGAGAGATTTGTGTCTCTCTGCTTTTGTTTATGATGATGGGGACGAATGGAGCGGATTCCATCTGCCGGTCAGATAATATATACCGAACATTCCAAACAGCGTCAGATTGTGCAGTATCATACAAGCCCATGCGGAGACGAGTCCCATTCCCCACAGTTGGGTGCAAATGAATGTACCGACGATGCGGATGCCCCACATACCCAGCAGATTGCAGATAAAGGGCATGACCGTTTTTCCCATGCCCTGCATCATGCCTTCCACAATGATGGATACCCCGTAGAAGGGCTCGGACAGGGCGACCATCCGCAGAACGGTAGTGCCCAGCAAAATGACGGCAGCATCGGCAGAGAACAGTCGCATCATAGACGGTGCAAAGGCGAATAATAGTCCGCCGGACAGGATCATCAGCACCACCTCAATGAGGAGGATCGTTCGGGAAAGCGCACGGATGCGATTGCGATCTCCCGCACCCAGTGCAGTCCCTGCCAGCGTAGCGGCGGCGGTCTGCATTCCGTAGCCGGGAATGTAGAAGGCAGATTCAACCGTATTGGCAATCGTGTGTGCAGCGGTGGCAACTCCCCCCAGCGAGTTGACCATAGCTGCAAAGGCGACGTATCCTAAGGATGTGCCGAACCGTTGCAGCGCATTGGGATAGGCGATCCGCAGGCAAGGCTTGAGCACTGCGGGATTGGGGCGGAAGGATTGCCCCTTGGGCGATACCTTGGGATGTCTCCACAGCGCAACCGTGATGAGTACACCGCCTACGGTAAATGCAATGCTGCTGGCGATCGCAGCACCGATCACGCCCAGCCCCGCACCATAAAACACCCAGTCGCGGGAACAAAAGTGAACCGTTTGGGTAGGGTAGATCAGGAGGAGATTCAGCACGACGTTGATGGCGTTCACCCCGATACCGACCCACATAGGCGTGCGGCTATCTCCGGCTGCCCGTAGGATCGTACCGAAAATAATGATCGCACTGCGTGCAAGCATGGGCGTATAGAGAATAAAGAAATACGCAGAAGCATCTGATTGAATGGCAGGATCCACCTGCATCCATACGGGCACATATTTACTGA
>JAFTKV010000075.1 GCA_017453085.1 Clostridia bacterium | reverse complement strand
GGATCACCAGTGCGATCCCGCCCAGCACGCCGTACAGCTCGGGGATTCCCAGCTTGCACAGGATCGTGTACAGCAGCGCGCCTGCGGCAGAGGCAAGGGCGTAAATGTGCTTGGTCAGCACCCCCGGCACCTTGGCGCACATCAGATCTCGCAGGATACCGCCGCCGCAGCCGGTGAGAACGCCCAGAAAGACGCAGAAAAAGAGATTGTCGCCGTAGCCGCCGTCCAGCGCAAGCTGCACGCCCACTACCGAAAAGGCACCCAGACCGACGGCATCAAACACGTTATTGATCTGCTCCAGCAGACCGAGGTGCGCCCGATAGCCGTTTTTGAAAAAGCTGGCCACCACGAACACCGCCAGCGCAGACACGGTTGCCACGATCAGATATTCAAAATTGGAAAACGCCCGCGGAGGCACGTGGCCCATCAAAAGATCGCGGATCGCACCGCCGCCCAGCGCTGTCAGACAGCCCAGCACCACCACGCCCAGCAGATCCAGCTTCTTGCCGATGGCGTGGATCGCTCCCGATACCGAGAACGCCACCGTTCCGATCAGCTCGGTGATATGGATCAGAATTTCGGTTAACACAGTACACCTCCAAAGAGTCGTCAATCATCCTTCAAACGCCCATTATTATACTAAATCTTCGAAAAATAGTAAATAGGCTTTTTCAAACTTGCAAAAAAATAATTTCGGAGTTTTCTGCAAACTCCGAAATTATTTCAGCAAAGCCCGAATGATATTCGGCTCGATTATGAGATACCCAAAAATTTATCGGCGTTATCCCAAAGGATCGCCCGACGTTCCTCCTCCAGGAGAGGAAGTGCGAAAAAGCGTTGCAGCTCTCGGGTGGCAGAGGTTACGGGATAGTCTGTACCGAAGAAAACCCGATCTGCGCCGAAGGAGCGGATCAGCTCCAGCACCCGATTCTGCTCCAGAGCCCACAGCACGCTGGAGGTGTCGTACCAAACGTTGGGAAGCCCGATCAGTCGGTCGCTTTCCTGCCACGCCCGATACGCCCCCAGGTGGGAAGCCACAAATCGCACCTTGGGAAATGCTTTGGCTACCCTTTCCAGCTTGTCCGGCGAGGAATAGCGATACTCTTCCCGATGATCGCCCATGTGCAGGCAGACCGGCAGATCGTAATCGGACAAAATGCCATAGAGCTTGCACAGCCTGGGATCGTCGATGTCAACCCGCTGGATGTCGGGATGCAGCTTCACGCCCTTGGCACCCAATCGGATGGCACGGGAGATCTCCCCCTCCATATCGTTGTAATCCTGGTGCATTCCGATGAATGCAACCGCGCGAAATCCCTCTCGGCGGGCAGCGTCGGCATTGCGGAGCACCGCTTGATTGACGTGCTCCACCTGCTGTGCATTGGTGGCAACGCCCAAAAGCGCAAAACCGTACAACCCTGCACGGTGTGCGCCGTCTATCAGCTCTCCGAAGGTGCCGCTGCATTTCGACGTGAAGGAATAGAAATGGTTCAGCGCACCCACCGCCTTGGCGGCAATCGCATCGGGATACACGTGGGTGTGAAAATCAAATATACGGTAATCCTTCCAGAGCAGGGGAAGATCCACCTCGTCTTCATCCCGCACCGGCGTTACAATTCTATCGGTCATAGCGTTCCTCTCCGTTTTTTCTGCTCCTATTGTAGCACGGCAAAGCCCTTCTGTCAATAGAACCACCTTCACTTTCTCAAAAATCCCTCTCCCGAGGGAGAGGGATTTTTGGGGTATAGATGGATTAAGAAGCTTCGCGAACGGTAATGTTTACCTTAACCTGTGCCTGCTTGCCTTCGGGCAGACCCTCGGTGATGGTGCCGAAGAAGCCGTAACGACCTGCCTTATTGGCGTCGTAATCGTCACAAGTCCAGGTGACGGGCAGCTTCTTCACTTCCACATAGCCTGCTTCAAAGTGGTTGAAGTCGTCTGCGCCAACGGTGCGAACCGAGAACTCGGAGCACTCGAACAGCTGCTCGAAGGTACGCAGACCAACCGTGCCGTTGATCATCAGAGGATCGACCTCACCCTCGTACATTACGGTGCCGTCCAGCAGAACGACGAAGTTTTCGTTGTAAACAATCACTTCCAAGGTGTAGTCCTGGTTTGCAACGTAGTCGAAGTCAATGTTCTTGATGCTGGTCCACTTGCCGTCGTATGCCTTACCGACGCACAGCTGACCGTTGTTATCGCCGATGCCCACGTACATACCGTCGTAGGAGTCGGGGCCGGAGGCAGTCACGTTGGACGCGCGGAAGATGATACCGAAGTTGTTGGTGGGAGCTTCCTCTGCGGTACCGCGGATCACAGCCTTGATGGCATAGTTTGCGAAATCTACGGAGTCAGCCTTTGCCCATTCGGGATCGGTCACGTACGCCTTTACTCTGTTGGACTTAGCGGTAGTAGCAAACTTGCCGCCGTCCAGAGACAACACGCCGTCCTCGTCGCAGGCAGTCCACTCGGAAGCGAAGGTGTCTGCAGAGGAGAAATCGGTGGAGTAGAGCTTCTCGGACACGCCTGATGCTTCACCGGGAATGGTAACCTCCAGCTCGGTAGGAAGACCCGCAATAATGTCCTCCAGAGAGGTGCCCACGGTAACGATCTTGTTCTTCACCGCCTCTACCTCGAAATCGGAAACGGGCTTCTTGTTGGCAGAGGAGTTGGGATTGGCAGTCACTGCGGGAGCCTTGGTGGTTACACCTGCGGTAGTGCCGTCGTCAGCGGGGGGTTCTGCGCCGCCACAGGCGACCATCGAAACGGCGAGAGTGCCCGCAAGCAACATTGCAAAAATCTTTTTAGTAGTGTTTTTCATATGGAAAACCTCCTTTTTAAGTTATTTTTATTATAGCATACACCCATTCGTTTGAAAAGAGGATTTTTATAAAAACAGGAGATCCTTTTCATTTTCGTATATTTCTACAAATTCACCGATCATTTTTGTGCATTATGCACCATACG
>JAFTKV010000074.1 GCA_017453085.1 Clostridia bacterium | reverse complement strand
TCGGTTTTGGGGATAACGTCCCATCTGAAGTGCGCTACCAGCTCCCGTGCGGTCAGCGGCTCGGGGCGGTCGATGAGGGAGAGCGATGCTGCCAGCTTGCCAATCAGCTCCTCGGGAGTGGTCATCTCGCGGAGCATTCCCGCGTCCAGATCGCCCAGCCGTTTGGCAAGACGGTGGCCGTCCGCTCCCACCAGTAGCGGCAGATGCGCATAGGCAGGCTCGGGAAAGCCCAGCAACCGATGGAGATGAATTTGTCTGGGCGTGGAGGAGAGGAGATCGCAACCTCGTACCACCTCGGTGACCCCCGACAGGGCATCGTCCACCACTACCGCCAGCTGATAGGCGTACACGCCGTCCGATCGGCGGAGGATGAAGTCTCCGCATTCCGTAGCAAGATTCTCCCGATAATCGCCCATCACGATGTCATGGAAAACGATCTCGTCTGCAGGCAGATGGATCCGCCATGCGGGACGGCGATTGGTGGCGGGAGTGACGCCATCCTTCCACATCCGATAGCAACGCCCGTCGTAGAGGGGCTGTCCGTCGGCAAGATGGGGGGCAGAGGCGGCGTGGAGCTCCGCGCGGGAGCAGTAGCAGGGATAAATCTCGGCGACTTGTCTCAGCTTTTCAAAATATTCCTCGTAAATAGTGCTCCGTCTCGATTGGAAGGATTCGGGGTCCTCTCCCGCATCCCAATCGATTCCCAGCCAGCAGAGATCGTCGAAAACCTTTTCAATATGAGGCTCAAAATGACAACGCCCGGCGTCCAGATCCTCAATACGCACGATGAACTGTCCCCCCTGCGCACGGGCAGAGAGCCAGGCCATCAGGGCGCAGTAGAGATTACCCAGATGCATTCGTCCGCTGGGCGTAGGGGCAAAACGACCGATCATAGCTTAGCCTCCGAAAAAGAGATGCTCGATGAGGATCTTCAGTCCCAGCGAAATCAGGATCACGCCGCCCGCCAGCTCGGCCTTGGACTTGAATCGGCAACCGAATGCGGCACCCAGCTTCACGCCCAGCGCAGAGAGAGCGAAGGTGATTACGCCGATCAGCGACACCGCCCAGACCACGTTGACCTCCAAAAAGGCGAAGGAAATGCCTACCGCCATGGCGTCAATGCTGGTGGCAATGGCCATCACCAGCATGGTCTTGCAGGAGAGGGAGGGATTGGGCTCCTCATCCTCCTTGGAGAGTGCCTCACGGATCATATTCACGCCGATGATCCCCAGCAGGATAAAGGCCACCCAGTGATCCACCGAGCGGATGAATTCGGCAAACAGCGACGCCAGCAGATAGCCGATCAGCGGCATCAGCGCCTGAAATCCGCCGAACCACAGACCGACGGTGAGCATTTGTCGCGCGCTCGCTCTTCTCAGCGCAAGTCCTTTGCAAATGGCAACGGCGCAGGCGTCCATGGACAGCCCCACGGCTAGCAGGATCAGTTCGATAATTCCCATCGAAACCTCCGAAATTACGAATAATGTACAATTTTATATTGTATCACAGCAGGAAGGGATTGTCAAGAAAAAAGTGGGCGGGATAGAAAAACTCCGCTTTTTTGGAGTAAAGTGTTGACAAACGAATGGATTTGTGCTATATTAACAGTACAATCTGTTGAACGAAAGGATGATTTCCATGAAAAAACGCATTTCCCTGTTGCTCAGTGCTTTGCTTGCTCTGTCGGTTCTGACGGTCGGCATGACTTCCTGTGACGAGGAGCTCCCCGCAGGCAATGCGGGCGACGATTCCACCGTTACCACCACCGACGACCCCACCAAGCTGAACGGCAAGACCCCCGAGAAAGCTTATAACGATGCGCTGGCAGCTATCAATTCTGTGAGCAACTGCGAGATGATCTCCACGCAGGACATCAACATGAAGATGAACTATAACGGCGAGGCGATGGAGCAGAAGCAGAAGCAGACCATCACTCAGAAGATGGATGGCGATAATGTCTACGCCAAGATCGGCGGCGGTGCTCTGGAGCAGGAGACCTGGTATGTAGACGGTGTGCTGTACACCATCAGCGGCGACGTCAAGGCAAAGGCCACGCTCTCTCTGAAGGAATATCAGGAGCAGATGATGGGCGACAGCTCCGATAATCTGCTGCACATTCCTGAGGCTTGGTTCAAGGACGTGCAGTTCAAGACCGTGGACGGTCAGAAGACGCTGGAATTCAAGATCGACGGTAAAGAGTACCTGAACCTGGTTGACAATGCGCTGGATTCGATGGGTACTTCCGTGGATGATATGGTCATCAGCGAGGTGCTTTACACCGTATACTTCACCGCAGACGGCAGTATCGAGAAGGTAGTCAACGTGTTCTCCACCACCTTCTCCCTGCAGGGTATTGAGGTCGAGGCAAGCTACAACACCGTGACTACCGTATCCATCGGAACCGCAGGCAAGATCACCGCTCCCGCAGACGGCGACAGCTTCATCGACGTTACCGATAATATGGACAGCATTGGCTGAGCAGTTCTATTCGCCTTCGGCGAGTGATATTGCTTCGCAGTGATATTCGGCCTCAGCCGAGTGATATTCGCTTCGCGAGTTTTGGAGGCGAATAGAATACCATTGCGAACGAAGTGAATAATATCACAGTCGCATTTAGCGGCAATATCACGCCGACGAAGTCGGCATATCACCAAAAAGCTTGCTTACCGCCAACACAATGCTGCAATAGAAAAGAGCCGATATGGATTGGTTTCCATATCGGCTCTTTCCCTGTCCATGCGTGCCTATATTAGCCGTCGGGAGTTTGTGCAAAAGCGCAGTTTTCTTACCGAATACCGTACTTCTCGATGATATAGTCCATATCCTTGTCTCCTCTGCCGGAGAGGTTGATCAACACCGAGCCGTGGGACATCTCCTTGGCCAGCTTGATGCCGTAGGCAACGGCGTGTGCGCTCTCGATGGCGGGGATAATGCCCTCCATCCGGGACAGCTCGAAGAAGGCGTCGATGGTGTCGTCGTCGCCGATGACGTCGTATTTGACTCTGCCCAGCTCGTGGAGGAAGGCGTGCTCGGGACCTGAGGAGGGGTAGTCCAGACCGCTGGCGACCGAGTAAACGGGAGCGGGATCGCCGTTTTCGTCCTTCAGCATGATGGAGTTGAAGCCGTGCATAACGCCCTCGGTGCCGTACTGGAGGGATGCGGCGTGATCGCCCAGAGCGGTGCCTCTGCCCAGAGGCTCAACGCCGTAGATCTCCACGGGATCGTTCAAAAATCCAGAGAAGAAGCCTGCCGCATTGGAGCCGCCGCCCACGCAAGCCACGATAGCGTCGGGCAGCTCGCCGGTCATGTGGAGGAACTGCTCCCGTGCCTCCTCGCCCACAACGTGCTGGAAGTCACGGACCATCATGGGGAAGGGATGAGGGCCCACTACCGAGCCGATGCAGTAGATGGCATCCTTGTACTCTCTGGCGTAAGCCTCGAAGGCGGCGTCCACCGCTTCCTTCAGGGTTGCCAGACCGTGGGTGACCTCCACTACGTTTGCGCCCAGAATCTTCATGCGGGCAACGTTGGGAGCCTGCTTCTTGATGTCCACCGAGCCCATATAGATGTCGCACTTCAGTCCGAAATAAGCGGCGGCGGTAGCCATAGCCACGCCGTGCTGACCCGCGCCGGTCTCGGCGATGACCTTCTTCTTGCCCATATACTTGGCAAGGAGCACCTCGCCCATGCAGTGATTGAGCTTGTGTGCGCCGGTGTGGTTCAGATCCTCCCGCTTGGCGTAGAGCTGGACGTTGCCCAGCTTGTTGGACAGCCGCTCCAGATGGGAGATGGGGGTGGGTCTGCCCTGGAACTCCCGACGGATGCGGCGGAGCTCGTCAATGAATTTGCGGGATTTGCAGATGGTGAAGTAGGCCTCGGTGATCTCGTTCATGGCCTGCTGCAGGTTTTCGGGGATGTAGGATCCGCCGTATTTGCCGAAGTAGCCGTTTTGGTCGGGGTATTGCTTAAAGTAGGTGTCAAAATCAACGTTATTGTATTTCATAGGGTTTTCCTCCGTAATTTCAATCAGATCAGTATTTGGGATAGGGATGAGGGTCAGATGCAGCCTCGCCATCGTTTGGTCAGTAGAACCATAA
This sequence comes from Clostridia bacterium, assembly GCA_017453085.1. GTDB lineage: Bacteria > Bacillota > Clostridia > Oscillospirales > CAG-272 > CAKSQF01. The sequence goes on along the minus strand of JAFTKV010000074.1, from coordinate 10,089 downwards.
TTACCTCCGAACGGTACTGCCAAAAACAAAACGTCCTTGACAGAATTATGCTTTCTGTCAAGGACGAACAAATCATTGTCCGCGATGCCACCTTGAATTGCGGTGCGGTCATCCGCTCCACCACTTTCGGAATACGGGCATATTCCCGACCGGATCACGGCGGTCAGCCGTCGCAAACTACTGAGCGTCACGGCAATTCTGCCGACTCAAACGCCGTTCATCGCGCCCTCAGCGATCCATTTGCAATTGGTGCCTTCGTAAGAAGACTCCAATATTACAGCTTGCGTACCGTCCGCATCTCAGCACCGCGGACTCTCTGTGGGAGCGTGACTGTTTTTACCTTCGCTTCAACGGTTTATTGGTTGATGGGGGTATTATAGCATACTAAAGTGCAGTTGTCAATAGATATGTAAAAGATTTTTCGCTTTTTTCTTCCGTCTCGCAGGCGAGCGCAGATCCTGCCTCATCGCTCGGGCAGATATTCCTCCTGCGCTTCCCATCGCCTGCGATTCTTGCGGAAGACGATGAGATACGCTACCAGCTGACAAAGGAAGGTGGCTAGCCAGGAGATCAGATAGGACAGATAGAGACACTCGGGGGTATGGTAGGCGGGGATGCGGAAGATGGTGTAGATCCACAAAATGCGGATGCCGCAGACACCCAGCACCGAGATGAGCATCGGCACCAGCGATGCGCCCATTCCTCGGAGCGCGCCGGTGGACACGTCCATCAGGCCACAAAGGAAGTAGGGCAGACAGATGTAGGAGAGTCGGATCATACCGTAGCCGATGGCCTCCGCCGAGTCGTTGATGTAGATGGACAGCAGATTCTCACCGAACAGCACTGCCGCCGAGCCCAGCGTGACACCTACTGCGGTCACACAGCCCAGACAGATCCACAGCGTATGGTAGACCCGCTTGTAATTGCCTGCGCCGGCGTTCTGACCCGTGAAGTTGACGGCGGTCTGGTGGAAGGCGTTGAGGCTCACGTAGACGAAGCCCTCAATATTGCCTGCCGAGGCGTTGCCCGACATGACCACGGGACCGAAGGAGTTCACCGACGACTGAATGATCACGTTGGAGATGGAGAAGAGGGAGCCCTGGATGCCCGCAGGCAGACCGATGCTGACGATCTTCTTCAGCTGTCCCATATGGAAGCGCATCTTCTTCAGATAGAGGCGGCAGGCGTCGGTGCGGCGCATCAGAGCGATCACCACCAGCACGGCAGAGATGGCCTGGGAGATCACGGTGGCAAGAGCAACGCCCGCCACGTTCATATGAAACTGGGTGACGAACAGCAGATTCAAAAGCACGTTAACCACGCCCGCAATGGAAAGGAAGATCAACGGGCTCTTGGTGTCGCCCACGGCGCGGAGGATAGAGGAGGCAAAGTTGTACACCATGGTGAACACGATGCCGCCGAAATAGATCCGCATATAGATGGCAGACAGTCCCAGCACGTCCTTGGGGGTACCCATCCAGGTAAGGAAGGTCTCGGAAAAGAGGATGCCCACCACGGTCAGGATCACGCCGCTGACTACGGCTGCGGGGATGGCGGTATGCACGGTGCGGTGGACGGTGCGATCGTCCCTGCAGCCGTAGGCGTGAGCAACGGTAACGCCCGCCCCCACCGACAGCCCGATAAACAGGTTGACGATCAGATTGGTGACGGCACCGGTCGCACCCACGGCAGCCACCGAGATGCTGCCGCAAAACTGTCCCACCACCACCAGATCGGCGGCGTTGAAGAGCAGCTGCAGTACGCTGGTCAGGATAATGGGGATCGTGTAGGTGACGATATTACGGAACAACGGCCCTTCCAGAAAGGCGTTATTTTGCTTTTTCATTCCATTCACCTTCTTTGTAACATTACGATCATTATAGCAGGATTTTTCAAAGAATGCAAGTAGTCAGGAGAAGAAAAGTGCACGATTTCCGTATGCGGGAAAAGAACCCCCGTTGCAAGGGCGACGGTCGCCTGTGCAACGGGGTGAGATTATTCGGACGTGGTTTCGGGGAACAGCTCTGCCATATACGCATCGGAGAGCTTGAAGGTCTCCTGCAGGTCGCCCTTGGAGTACTCCCACCGCTTGAGCAGGATGTTTCTGAGGCGGGTGATGTTCCGCTGCCATGCGGCGTAGGAGATGGATGACCAGCGTTCGCAATGGCGAACCATCTCGCTGTCCACCTCGGCAACCATATCGTCCAGGATCGCCAGCAGGCGGTCGGGGGCAAAGACCGTGTGCATATACTTTGCGTAGGTTTCGATGAAATACTTCTTGTACTCGGCATTCTTGAACAGCCCGACCGCAATGGTGGTGCTGAAGTTGTTGCCGTTGCCGTGTCCCGAGGGAGCGATGAACTCCTCGATCATGTTCCAATGGTAGGTAGAGCGGAAGCAGGCCCAGTCCAGGTCGAAGAGGATCCACCTCCACTTGCCCGTGCCGTCCTTCGGGCAGTAGAATCGGATGTTGCCCGTGTCGGTATTGCTGAAGAAGGTCTCCACGATCCAGTAGTTGGTCCACTCCTCAATGTCGATCTGGGAGGCGACGTAGTCAAAATGCTCCTGCACCGACAGATCGTGGGTGCGGATGTAGGTCAGCAGAGCGTTGTGTGCGTCGAAGCTGCCGGTCTGGACGGTCTTGTTGCCCTTGATCATATCCAGATTGTCCTCTTCGATGCCCTGACGGTAGTAGACGTAGGACTCGTTGATTTTGTCGCGGATGTAGTACATTCCCCAGTATTCACCGTTCACGTAAACCGCAACGGGGTGATCGTTCATCAGATCCAGATCCATCTGCCCCGTGACCACGCGGGCACAGTAGGCGTCGATGATATTGGTATAGACTCCGTCTTGACCGCCCGTGCGGAGGAGCAGATTGTCAAATACCGACACACCGTCCTCGCCGAAGAAGGGATAATAGGTGGTGCCCGAGCCGAAGACCTCCTTCAGATTGATGGAGACCGATTTCTGCTTCATCACGCGGGAATACTGACCGTGATTCTTGATGCCGGCGGAAAAGCCGATGCCCAGCGTGCCGTCCTTTTCGTAATACTCGAAAAAGACCTCCCGCTCCCAGTTTTTCCAGTAGTTTGCGCCCTTGTGGGGGTGAGGTGCGGTCCAGCCGGGACCGTCTGCCCAGATGCCCCGCTCGTCACTGAACAGGTCGTCGGGGTCGCAGGTCAGGCAGACCACGTTCAGATCGTGCTCGTCCTCCACCAGGAAGGTGCGGGATACGCATTCAGAGTCGATCTTGCCGTTCACCGAGACGATGGCACGGATGACTGCGGATTCGGTCAGCTCCAGCGGAGCCTCGTAGATAGGACTGTCTGCGGTAGGCTTGGTGCCGTCCAGCGTGTAGCGGATGACGCCGCCCCGCTCTGCGGTGGTGATGGTCACCGTGTGGCGGTCGGCAATGAGAACGCCTGCCGAGGATTCAAGTACGGCAGGCTGTGCATAGGAGGGAGCAGAGCCCTCTGCCGTGTTGGCCTTGCCCTTGGAGGGAGAGGAATAAAACACGCGGGTGAGCACGCCGTTTTCCACCGTTCTGCCCGAGCTGATGCCCGCCCGCTGCAGGCCGGTTTCGAAGGCGTCGGTGACCATACCCTCGGCGTCTACCAGATAGACGGTGCTGCCGGTATGGCTGATCTTGAAGCCCGCATCCAGGCTTTTGACCTTGTCGGAGGCGGTGCCGCTTGCGTTCACGACCAGATAGCCGTGAGGGGCGATGGTCACGTCGGGAAAGGTATAGTAGCGCAGGTCGCCCACCGATTTGCTCAGGGACCAGCCTGCCAGATTCACCGCCTCGTCGGTGTTGTTGTACAGCTCGATCCAGTCCTCGTCGGGAACGCTGTTTTGGGAGTCGGAGCTGACCGAGCAGACCTCGTTTACGTAGACCTTCTGCAGGGCTGCAACGGTAAACGCCTCCAGCGTGTCCAGACCGTTTGCGGGATTCTGCTTGCCGGGGGTAGGACGGGTGAAGAATTTCCAGCTGCCCGCCTCGGAGGGATCTCTGCCGTAAGAGGCAGATTCGGGAAGTGCCACGGTGGCGATCCGATCGATCGTGATGCCCTTGTCGCTTGACAGGAGCAGACCGTCGTCGTCGCCGCTGAGCTTGAAGTCGGCGTGGAGATAGAGTGAGCTTGCGGTGTAGAATTTATCCTTGCCCGACAGCAGCACCAGCAGATACTCTCCGGCCTCCAGGGTGATATCGGGGAAGGTCCATTTCAGCGGATCGTCAAAGCTGTCGGACAGACCGAAGCCCTTCAGGGAAATGGCCTTGTCGGAGGCGTTGTACAGCTCCACCCAGTCGGGGCAGTCGCCGTCCTCGTCGTAGAGGACCGCCTCGTTCTTCATCATAAACTCGTTGATGCGAATGCCCATCGTTGCCAGACTCAGCTCTGCCTGCACCTGCGCCCAGCTGCCGCCGTTGGCGGCACCGGGGGTGGGAGTGGCAAAGTAGACCGACAGATTGCTCTGACCGTCCCACATCAGACCGAAGGAAACGTCGTCGGCCAGATCGCGGGGGGAGGTCAGGGAGGAGATGGACGTACCCATGTGGGTGAGATAAACGCCCTCGCCTGCGCTGAGCTTGAAATTGGTATGATACTGGGTGCCGTTGGTGATGGTATTCCGGTCGGAGGCGAAGAAGAGGATATACTCGCCTGCCGCCACGGTCACGTCGGGGCACTGGTACTGATAGGGCTTGCCCTCGCTGTCGGAGAGGAAGCAGTTTTTCAGAGACAGCGTACGGTCGGAGGCGTTGTACAGCTCGAACCAGTCGGTATATTCACCGAATGCGTCTTTCACCGTGGCGGTATTGGAGGTCATTACCTCGGTGATCACCAGCTCGCCAGCCTGTGGGATACTCTCGTCGTCGGTGGGAGGGGTGGGCTCCTGCGGATTTGCGGTAGTGGTGCCGGTAGTAGAGGCGGAGGTCTCGTCGGGAGCTTGCTCCGAGGAGCAGCCCGCCAAAAGCGGTACCGCCATTGCTGCGACCAGCAAAAACGCAGTCAAGCGTTGCAAAAATTTAGTCATAACGTTACACCTTTATCTGATGCCGTGATCAGCGGCAGTTTTCAACATGATTCTTTATTATACTACAGAATAAAGAAGATAGCAAGTCCAAAATGAAAATAAATATCGCTCAATCGGTAATATTTTCACAATCGTGCGAAAAGGCCTGCAGGATCGCTTCCACGTTGTCCTCGTCGTATTCCACCTCGGCAGAATAAGCGCGGGCAACGTCGATGAGGGTCGGCAGATCGTCGGCAGCTATCCCGGAGGCGATCCGTAGGATCACGTGTGCGGAAAGGAGCGCAAAGCCAACCCGCTTTGCATACCGTCCGTCTTCCCTCGCACCCGGCAGATGACGGTAGAGGAAGTAGGCGATCAGCTGCTCGGCGGCGGGGCTGTCGGGGAGTGTGCAGGAGAGCGACGTCGTCTCCCATGCGGACAGCGCACCGTCCCATGCAGGATCCAGCCGCTCCAGATTCCGATAGATCTGCTGCCAACGGCGGTCGCTTTCATAGATGGCCGCACGGGAGAGGGAATAGGACTCCGACAGCTGCCCGATCCGCAAGGGCAGCGGTAGCGTGCGGTCGCCAAGGATGCGGAAGACCTCCTCCCGACGGCGGAAAAAGATCGCCTCGAAGGGATCGGGAACGCCGATCTCCCTTTCATCCTCCTCCAAGCAGATCAGGCGGAAGGGATCGGGATCGGTGAGGATCAGCCGTGCCGCCTCCTCACAGCAAAGCCCCAGTCCCACCTCGGTGCGCCGGGAAAAGTGGTTGTAAAAGCGGGGATGCTCCCGACAGATGTGGCAAAGGATCCCCTCCCCGTGGGCGAGGATCAGCCTGCAGAGCCCTTCTTTCGTCAGATGGGGACACCGCCCGTCGGGGGCGAGTCGGAAAAAGGTGCATCCTTTTTGGGTAACGGTGGGGGTCAGGATCGCCTTCCGCTCTTTGGGCGGGAGGGATTTGTAGCGTGCAAGGGATTCGGGGTCGATGCCGATCTCCCAGCCGATGCAGCAGCTGTGGCGACAGTCGCTCGCAATGCAGCGAAAGGCAGGATAATAGGCAGGAGCAAACAGCTTCATCGGGCGTGCCACCTCCTTGGCGTTTTTTCTCCATTGTACACCCGCAGAGCGGATTTGTCAAGTCAATGAATAGCCTTCGGCATCCTGAAACGGTGCAATTCATCTTTTTGTATTGGTCAAGAAAAGGGACAGAGAATGAAAAACATTCCCTGTCCTCTGTTTACTATGCTGCAATAGATAGTGGAGGCGGTCTGTACAGCCTCTCCCATCGGGGTATGCAGAACCCCCCCTTATTTTGCCAAGCTAAATCGGATAATGGAGGCGGTCTGTACAGCCTCTCCCATCGGGGTATGCAGAACCCCCCTATTTTGTCAAGCTAAATCGGATAGTGGAGGTGATTTGTACAGCCTCTCCCATCGGGGGATGCAGAAAGGTTTTCGTATTCCTCTCCCCGATTTCAGAAAGAGATCCAGCCGCCGTCGACGGGCATGATGATGCCGCTGATGTAGGCGGAGTCGTCGCTTGCCAGGAAGAGGGCGGCGGAGGCGATGTCGGAGGACTCGCCCTGCTCGGGAGCCAGCTTCAGAACGCCGCTGAGCTTGCCGTAGCCTTCCAGGTTAGGCATACCCATTGCCGCACCGATCTCGGTTTTGATTCCGCCGGGAGCGATGACGTTGCAGCGGATCTTGTCTTTCATGTACATATAGGCGGTGTTTTTGCTCATAGCGTTGAGGGCTGCCTTGGATGCGCAGTAGATGGGGCCGGCGGCCTGATGCATAGAGCCTACCGAGGATACGTTGATAATGTTACCGCCATTTCCCTGCGCAAGGAAGACCTGACAAGCCTTTCTCATAGCTGCCATAGGGCCATAGACGTTGATGCTCATAACGCTCTCGTACTTTTCGTCGGATGCCTGTGCCATGGGAGCCATATCGTCCATTACGCCGGCATTGTTTACCAGCACGTCCAGCTTGCCGAATTCCTTGACGGCGAGGTCGATCATAGCCTCGTTGTCCTCTCGCTTGGACACGTCGCCGGCGCAAACGACGATCTTGCCGGGAGCGTCCTTCAGACTTTCAGCCAGTGCCTCCAGGCGCTCTTTTCTTCTTGCAACCGCAACTACCGATGCGCCCTCGTTTACGAACAGCTCGACGATAGCTTTGCCCATACCGGACGATGCGCCGGTTACGACGATGGATTTTCCAGTGAGTTTCATAGTAGATTCCTCCGTAAATTATATTTATTGAAAGAATTATATCATATTACGGGGAAATCGTCAACTGTTTTTTGAAATTTATTGGAATTGGCGAAAAGGGAGATTTTTTACAGCCTTCTTTTTTCGCCTCCTATTGACAATAATCGACCGCTGTGGTATAATCACAATGAGAAAATGGGTTGTTGTGCCCATATGCTGCATAGATTGATATTAAACGAATGGTAGAAAGGGAATTGTATGAAGCAATACGTCATTTTAGCAGATTTTACCTGCGATCTGTCGGCAGAGATCAGAGACGATATCGGAATGGAGGACTATGTCAGAGGGCATATCCATTTTGACGACGGCAGAGACTTTTCCGCCGGCCTGGATTGGGATCAGATCTCCCGCGAGGAGTTTTATAAAATTCTTTCCAATAAAAAGCAGCGGGTGACCACCGCTCCCTCCAACGTGGAGGAATATTATGAGGTCTTCGAGGGTTACGTAAAGAAGGGAGTCAGTGTGCTCAGCCTGTCCCTGTCCTCGGGCATCAGCTCTACCTATCGCTTCTCCTGCATTGCGGCAGAACAGATCCGGGAAAAGTATCCCGAAGCAGATATCTACTGCTGCGACAGCCGCAGAATGTCGGGCGGCTTCGGATTGCTTACTATCTGCGCCCACCGTCTGAAGGCGGCAGGGAAGTCTATGGAGGAGGTCGCCGCATGGCTGGAGGAAAACAAGGATCGCGTCCATCAGATGGGACCCATCGACGATCTGTTCTTTATCGCCCGCCGCGGCAGGATCACCATGGGCAAGGCGATCATGGGCAGTATGGTGGGCATCAAGCCCATGGGCGACTGCAACAACGAGGGCTATACCACCGTGCTGGCCAACACCAAGGGCATGAAAAGCGCGCTGGAGGTGACCGTCCGTTATCTGCAGGAAACTGCACGGAACGAGGCGGGTATGCCTATTCTGATCTGCCACTCCAACCGTCCGCAGTACGCACAGCAGCTGATGACGGCGGTGCAGGCGGCGTTCCCCTCTACCGAGGTCTGCCTCAGCGAGGTCTTCTGCGGCAGCGGTGCCAACATCGGTCCCGGTATGGTGGGCGTGTTCTATCTGGGCGAGCCGATCTCGCCCGAGCTGGAAAAAGAAAAAGCGGTGATGAACCGCATCCTGGGCAAGTAAGCCCGATCAAGACATTAACAGAAAGATGTGGAACTGATAAATGAAAAAGCTTGATAAACGTTGGAAGATTATCCTGTACGGCTGCTCCGGCCTGGGATTGAATATGCTGAATCTGATCGTGGGTTCCTACCTGTGCAGCGCGCTGCTGGTGGGCGGCTTCGACGAGCACCTGTCCGAATGGACCTATGCAAGCCGCGACCTGGTGGTAGCGGCGCTGTGGGGTACTCTGATCCTTGTTATGAAGATCGTGGACGGCATCATCGACATTCCTCTGGCCTCCTTCACCGACAATCTGAAGACCCGCTGGGGCAGACGCAGACCCGCCATTCTGATGGGCTATATCCCGTTGCTGATCTCCTACGTCCTCTTCCTTATCCCGCTGACCAACTCCGCAAGCACTGCCAACACCGTTTGGTTTGCGGTAATGCTGGGCATCTTCTACTGCTCCTACACTCTGACCATGGTTACCTACTACGCTACCTTTGCCGAGATCGTGGACAACGATAAGGATCGCGTGCTTCTGTCCAATATCAAGTCGATCTGCGACGTGGTCTACTTTATCCTGGGCTTTGCGCTGGTGCCCGCCTTCGTCAGCATGGGCATGAACGTCCGTATCATCGCGCTGATCTTCCTGCCTCTGGCAGTAACCATGCTGATCCCGCTCTTCACGATCAAGGAGCCCTCCACCAAGGACGGCGTTTTGCAGGGAGAAGGCGTTGGCCGTCCTGCCGGATTTATTGAATCCTTCGTGTTTGCCTTCAAGAACAAGCACTTTACCTACTGGCTCTTTATTCTGGCAGTGATGAACTTCGGCCTGCAGCTCTTCCTGTCGGGCATCAACGAGTTCTTCTCCTCTACCGGCATCAATATGACCTTCGTTATGGCATCCTCCTTCGTGCCGGTGCCCTTTACGCTGATTCTGTACAACTACATCATTCGCAAGAAAGGCTTCCGATTTGCCTTCCAATATATCCTGCTGGTCTACTCCATTGGCATGAGCCTGATGTTCTTTGCCCGTATGCTGCCCGAAGCGATTCTGCTCCCTGCTGCAATCGGCTGTGCCATCATCGTCTCCTTTGCCATCGGTGCCTTCTTCTCGGTGATCTACACCATCCCCTCTCATCTGGCAGCCGAGGAGAACGCCAAGGGCAACGTCTGCGCCTCCTCCATGTACTTTGCCGTGCAGGGGCTGTTTGAGGGCGTAGCCGCAGGACTTGCCTCGGGCGTGGTGCTGGTTGCGCTGAAGCAGAACGGCCTGATCGGCTATATGACCCTGATCGTGGCAGGCGCTTGTATGACCGCCTTCCTGATGGCCTGCTTCCTGCCTCGCTCCATCGCTATGCTGGGTAAAGAAAGCAAGCAATAATGAACGTAATCGCCAAACGAATCAAACGAAACAGCGCCGCCCTGGAGGGCAGCAGCCGTCGGCTGGAGGATATTTTCCGTATCATCTTCGCAGAGCCCGATCTGCCGATGACCGAGGCGGCGGCTATGACCCGCAAGGACATCCGCACCTACGGTCAGATCGCCGAGGAGGCGGAGACGGTCGCCCGCGGCATCGCCGCCGTGATCGGCGTTACCGACCGTTATATCGGTCTCTACGGGGAAAACAGCCACCGCTGGATGGTGCTCTTCTGGGCGATCCTGAAAAGCGGCAACAAGCCCT
>JAFTKV010000073.1 GCA_017453085.1 Clostridia bacterium | reverse complement strand
GACCGCTTTGCCGGGCTCTCTCGTGGCTGAAGTAGCCGGGATGGAGGTCGCAGACCGCTTTTTCGGGGGTGATGTTCAACAAATTCGATAAATGGGATTGCAAATGCTCCCACACGTCGCAGATGGGCAGATCGGCAAGGTCGCCGGTATGCTGGGAGAGATAGACCTCGTTTTCCTTTTGCAGGGCAAACACCGCTTTCAGATCGCCGCCCATAGCGATGGTGGGCAGGCTTGCCGCTGCCCCGATGGTGATGGGAAGAGGTGCGTATCCTCTTGCACGGCGCAAAAAACAGGGCTTGCCGTCCTCTACGAAGAGGAGGGAGTCATCCTGCGGGGTGACGATAGGGCGATCGTGGGTGAGGATCGCCGTTTTGCCACAGAGCCACTCCGCCAAGGGAGCAAAATCGGTATAAATGGGCTCGCCGGATCGGTTGGCGCTGGTCATCACCAGCACGCCTGCCTCGGCAAGGAGCAGTTGCAAGGGAGTGGAAGGGAGCATTGCACCAATTTGCAGGCTCTCTCCCGATGCATCGGGGAACAGGTGCGGGGAGTTCGGCTCCAGCAGGACGATGGGGCGGGCGGGGGAGATGAGGAGCTCTGCCTCAACCTCGCTGACCTTTGCCACCGCGCTCACGGCGGCAAGATCGGCAAAAAGGAGGGCGAAGGGCTTCTCTTCCCTGCCCTTGAGGGTGCGGAGCGCGCGCACTGCATCCCCATTCTCGGCAAGACACGCCAAATGGAAGCCACCGTTGTTCTTCACCGCCAGGATCTCGCCCTTTCGCAAGGCAGAGATTGCCGCTTCGATCGCCGCTTCGTCACCCACAATGGGAGCGGCGGCAGGATCGGCGGAGTGAAAGGTCAGCCGTGGACCGCAATCCTTGCAGGCGATGGTCTGGGCATAGCTTCTGCGGTCGGCGGGAGCGTTATACTCTCGCTCGCAGACGTCACAGAGGGAAAAAAATCTCATCGTAGTGCCGACTCGGTCGTAAGGGAGTGCAGTTTGGATGGAATAGCGAGGGCCGCAGACCGCACAGCTTTGGAAGGGATAGCGAAAGCGGCGATTGCCACGGTTCCGCATCTCCCGCACGCACCCCTCGCAAGGGGCGATATCGGGAGCGACGATGGGGAGCAGATCGCTCATACGGCTCTCCTTGATGGCAAAGGTATCGGGGCATAGATCGGCGGACACGTCCATTGGATCACCGATCTCGGTGTGAAGATACACCGTCCCCGTGGGGGGAGACGACAAAAGGCACTCGACCAAGCCGTCCAGTGCCTCCTTTGAGCCGAAGGCGCGCACGCTGACGCCACCGCCGATATTCCGCACCTCCCCCGTGATACCACGGGAAAGTGCCTCCCGGCGGACGAAGGGGCGGTAGCCCACCCCTTGTACCAGTCCGCGGAGGGTTATGGTGCGTGTGTATAGTTTTTGTCTATTCATTTCGTGTAGGTTTCCTGCAGAGGAATCTCCGCCTCGGAGAGACTCTTCTTGGGGCAGGCGGTAATGCAGCTGCCGCAGAGGACGCAATCCGAGCGGTGGATCGTCCAGGTCTTGGTAGAACGGTCGACCGTGATGGCAGAGGTGGGGCATTTCTTCCCGCAGATGCCGCAGAGCACGCAGGTGGACAGATCAATGGCGATACCGTTACCTATCGGTGCATCGGATGCGGTAGGCGTCACAAGCGGGCCGTCGAGGGTGCCGGCCTCTACGGGAGGCTTCTCGACCTCCTCAACGGGCTTGGGAGCGGGGGAAGGCTTTTGGTAGACCTGCACGCCGGTGGGATCGATACCCTCGGCGGTCTTCAACAGGCTATGCTTGTGACAGACGTCCAGACAGTTGCCGCAAACCACGCAGGATTGGCGGTTGATAGACCAAGTCCCTGCCTTCCGATCCACGGCAATCGCCGAGGTGGGACAGCGGCGCACGCAGAGGCCGCAGAGGATACAGGTGGACAGATCCACGGCAATTCCCTCTATACCACTCGGCTGTGCGGTAACCGGAGCCGCCTCTGTCTTGGGAGCAACGGGAGCAGCCGATTTGGTATAGGTCTCTACATCGGGATGGCCGTTGTCGGGCACCAACGCCAGCGACTGCTTGGGACAGCCGTTGACACAGTTGCCGCACTGGAGGCAGTCCGCACGGTTCACCGTCCACTTGCCTACCTTTCGATCCACGGTCAGCGCACCGGTGGGACAGCGACGGGCGCAAAGTCCACAAAGCACACAGGAGGTCATGTCAATGACCAATACGCGGTCGGGAGCGATAGCCTTGCCGTCGGCGGGCAGAGGTGCCAGCGTGTGAACAGCCGGAATAGGCGACTCCGCCTTGCAAAAGAGCTCGCTTCGCTTCTCACAGCCGGGGGCAGAATAAGCCGCCTCCATAGTCAAACACTTTTTGGGGCAATTTTGCACGCAGTTGCCGCACTGGACGCAGCTCATTCGCTTGATCGTCCAGGATTTTGCCCCACGGTCTACCGTGATGGCATCGGCGGGACAGCGGCGGTTGCACAGACCGCAGAAGATGCAATCGTCAATATTCACTTGAACCGCACCGCGGGTGCGGGGCGTCTGCCGGGCGGGAACGTTGGGATACGCTCTGGTTGCCGGCTTGGTAAACAGGTTTTTCAGCGCATAGCCGCCGAATTTGAATATGCCTGCCATAATGTCAGATTCCCTTTCTGAGGAATGTTTATCGCTCGGTACAGCTGATACAGGGGTCGATAGTGAGGATCAGGAGCGGAACGTCCGCAAACTGTGCGCCCGGCAGGATCTTCAGCAGCGAGTAGACGTTGCTGAAGGTGGGGGTGCGAACGCGGAACCGCTCCAGATTGCGGGTGCCATTGGCTTTCATATAATAGAGCGCCTCGCCGCGGGGCTGCTCCACGCGAACGGTTGCCTCGCCCTTGGGGTTGCCCTTGACGGGGATATAGATCTCGCCTGCGGGGATCTTTTGCACCGCTTGGCGGATGATGTGGAAGGATTGGAAGATCTCGCCGATGCGCACCTCGCAACGGGCCAGACAGTCGCCGCCCTTTGCGGTGATGATGTCGAAGTCAATTTCGCCATAAGCGGCGTAGCCCAGCTTGCGGGTGTCCAGCTCGATGCCGCTGGCACGCATCATGGGGCCGACCGCACCGTACAGGAGAGCATCGCTTTTGGACAGCACGCCTACCTCGAACAGACGGGCGCGGACGGTGCTATCCTTCAAAAAGACCTTGGTCAGGGAGCGCAACTCGGACTCCATTTTGTCAAACTGCTTCACAAAGCCGTCCAGCATCTCCCGATCCATATCGCGGGCAACGCCGCCGATGAGGTTCACCGAGGAGATAAGTCTACCGCCGGTAGAATCCTCCACCATATCGAGGATTCTTTCACGGATGCGCCAGCTTTGCATAAACAGCGCCTCGAAGCCGAAGGCGTCGGCCAGAAGTCCCAGCCATAACAGATGGCTGTGGAGTCTCGACAGCTCGCACCAGATGGTGCGCAGATACTTGGCACGGTCGGGGATCTCTACGCCGAAGATGCGCTCGGCACCCTCGCAGTAGGACATTCCGTGCATATAGCTGCAAATACCGCAGATCCGCTCTACAACATAGAGATAATCGTTAAAATCCCGCTTGGAGGCAAGATCCTCCATACCGCGGTGTACAAAGCCGAAGGAGGGGATCGCCTCCACTACCTTCTCGTCCTCCAGCACCAGATCCAAATGGATCGGCTCAGGCAGAACGGGGTGTTGGGGTCCGAAGGGGACTATGGTTCTTTTCATTCTACTTCCCCCTTACTTCATCGGAT
>JAFTKV010000072.1 GCA_017453085.1 Clostridia bacterium | reverse complement strand
TCTTCCATCACGCCCATGGTGGTGGTCAGCAGTGCGGAGCAGCAGATGACCTGGCAGTTCTGCTCGATAGCAGTCTGTACGTAGGTTTCAGGGGAAACGTCGGTGCCCAGATCAACTACCTCCAGTCCCTTGCCCTCCATCATCATCTTCACCAGGTTCTTGCCGATGTCGTGGAGGTCGCCCTGCACGGTACCGATGCAGACCTTGCCGGTCGCCTTTACGCCCTCAGCCGCCAGCAGGGGCTTCAGGATCTGTGCACCCATGTTCATCGCACGAGCCGCTACCAGGACCTCGGGAACGTAGATCTCGTTGTTCTTGAACTTTTCGCCGATCACGTTCATGCCGGGAAGCAGGCCCTCGTTAAGGACCTGTTCGGCAGGAATGCCCTCGTCAACAGCCTTCTGTACCAGCTCCTTGACGATCTTTGCCTTACCTCTCTGGAGGTTTTCGGAAATTTCAATGAGAATGCTCATAATTTTTCTCCTTCAATGTATGTTTCTTTGGATGCGGCAAGTATTGGCCGCATTTTTATAGAAGATCTTTGCCCCGCTCAGAGTTTGCCGTAGGCAAACTCCACGTCATTCAGCTATGCTGAATTACAGTTCTTCTCCAGAAAGCGGGCGGGATCCAAGGGCAGCGCCCTTGGTGGGATGCTTACGATCAATACTTCCGCATCTTTTTCCAGATATCCAGGATCATTTCGTAGCGGTGGGGAGGCATTCCCTTAAAGGGAATGTTGCTGGTGGCAAAGATGTAGCCACCGCCCTCTTTGCCGTAGGTCAGGCAATATTCGGTGCTGGCAATAACCTCCTCGTCGGTACCGGTCTGGAGTGCCGCGCAGTGAACGTTACCGCAGAGGGCAACGCGATCACCGTAGAGCCGCTTCACCTCACGGATGTCCACCCCCGCCATCGGGTCGATGGAGTGGAGAGCGTGAGGGCCTGCCGCTACCATTGAGTCGATGATGGGCATAATGTTGCCGTCGGTGTGCTTGATCATGTACATTCCGTCTTCTCTGCCCGCCTTGCAGATCTGCGCCAGGAAGGGGGCGATGAACTCGTCGAACATGGCAGGAGAGAGGAAGGGACCCGAATTGTAGCAGTAGTCGGAGCAAAGGAGCGCAACGTCCATGCCGGCTTCTCTCTGCCGCTTATTCGCCTCGATGGCCGCATCTGCCATCCGCTGTGCCTCCGCCAGCACCTCCTCGGGCTCGTCGGCGAGGCGATAGGAAAACTCGTACATATCCGATCCGGAGGGGATCGCAAAGGTACCGTCCCCGTGCCCGCCGAAGAGACGGGTGTTTCCGAAATGCTCCCGCAGCCGCTTTCTGAAGGCAACGGTGAGCGGATGGGTAGGATTCCACCATTCAGGTGCGTACACGGGGATGATGCAGTAGTCAAGACCCGGCTTAGCATCCTTTTCGGGATCGCCGGACAGCGCCGCACCGCCAATATCGTAGGCCGTCTTCGATCCGTACACACGGGCGTACTTGTCGGCAAGATCGTATGCCGCGCGCTCGATCTCGGCGGCGGTCAAGGTCTTCCAGATAGCAGGTTCGAATCGGCGATCCGACAGGGGATAGCCGAATAATTCCTCGGAAAGCTGAAATTCCAGCTCAAAGGTGGGTACTTCGTCGGGGGTACCGCGATTCAGCGCGCAGATCGCACGCTTGGCGGGAGTCCAGAGTTCAGACATCAGATTTACTCCTTATGAGATAGTATTTACTGAGGTCATTGTAGCATAAACTCACGAAAATAGCAAGAGAAATCCAAAATTTCTACTGTATTTCTTTAATCTTATCGGCGTAATACTGCACCAGCTCAAACTTGGTTCCGGGCATCAGCCGATGATCGGGACAGGGGATAAAGCCGCCCAGCTCCGAAAGACGGCGCATTCGTTCGATCTCCTCGTCCACCGCCGCCTTGTCCTTTCGCAGAGCGGTCTTGTCCATACCGCCCACGCCCAGCATTCCCTTGCCGTAGCGGGCTCTTGCCGGCTCAAATTGATCGCCCCACACGCCGATTTCGATGGGGAACATGGTATTCACGCCGTTTTCGAACCAGATGGGCAGCAGCTTGTCGGTGACGCCGTCACAGTCCAGCGAGATGATATCAATGCCGTATTTTTTGCACAAGTCGTTGCGCTTCTTGTAATGCTTGGCGCAAAGCTCCTCGAAGCGGTCGGGGGAGATCAGCGGGCCGTTTTTGAAGCAGATATCCTCCCAATAATGGGCAAAATCGAACTTCGCTCCCGTTTCCAGAATCGCCTCGGCACACTTGTACTGCAGCTCGGCGTAGGTGTCCACGATGTCGGCAAACAGATCTTCGTCCTCGTCGTAGAGGAGATAGCTCATTCCCACCACCGAGGTCATATTGCGGATCTCGCCCAGCACGCTGCCCAGATGCAGTCCCACGGGAATGTCGGTGGGGCGAGTCTCGTTGAAGTGACGGTAATATTCCAGATTCACCCGATCGGGGGAAAACTGCATTTTGGGGCGGTACAGCGTCTCAAACGCCTCTCTGCCCTTGAGCAGATAATCGTCCTCCGAGGGAATGGAGGTAGCACCGGGCTTGATCCGCTCGATGAGTCCGTCGCCGTTTTGCACGCGGCGGGTGCCGTCGGGAAGGATCTCCAGCACCTTGTATTCAAATCGGGGGCGCAAACCGTTGTCCGAGCCCGTGGTACGGAACCAGTTGAAGTCCCAGCCGATCAGCTGATCCAGCTCGCGGTCGGCATCGCTGCCGTCCCACCAATGCTCGGCGATATGACGGGGGATCTTCCCCTGCTCTGCCCATTCCCAGAGCAGCTCGTTCCAATAGCCGAAATGGACGGCGGGCATACGGTCAGCCTTCTTGAAATGAAGGATGTTCATTGCACGTTCTCTGTTGGTCATAGACATAGACACCTCCTGATCACTCTCTTGCCAGCCGATAGATCAGATCGTAGGCAAAGGTCAGATCTTCGATGGAGCAGTGGTTCTGTACGAAGTGGGTGGTACAGCAGATCCACCGCTTCCCTTTCAGTTTTCCAAATATCCGTCGGATCTCGGCTTCCAGCTCATTTCGGGGCAGGATGCCGATGGCGGATTGCACGCAAACGCCACCGAGAATGGCAAAGCGGTCTGCATATCGCTCCAAATACAGGTCGTAAGACATTCCTGCGCTCTCCTGCCAAGGATGAACGCAATCCAGCCCCAGCCCGGCAATGCCGTCGGCGACCTTGGCAATGCAGCCGTCCGAATGGAGACTGCACAGCACGCCGCGGGAGTGAACGTGATCCACCACCCGCTTCATGTGAGGATAGACGATCTCCTCCCACAGTCGGGGACTGAACAAAAGATCCTTCTGCGCGCCCCAATCGTCGGAGATGTGGATCATATCCACCCCAAGATCAATGCAATGATCGGCAAAGCGCACCGTCCATTCCGCCTGACGGCGGTAGAGCTCGCAAAGCTCGTCGGGATACATGGCAAGGTAAAGCAGCTGATTCTCGATGCCGAACAAATCGTTGAACTGCTCGAAAAAGCCGGGGGTCTGGACATAGCAGAATCGCCCTCTCGCCTTGTGATGCAAAAGCGCGTGGCGGATGCCCTCGTAGTCTGCGAGATTATCGGGCGAGGTGAAGATCTCCTCTTTCAGCAAGAGATCGGGGGTCAGCTCGTCGTTTTCTGCCCGCAGACGGGCAATCAGATCCCATCGAAAGGCAGAAGGACCGCCAAACAGGTGCGCCATATCAAATTCGTAGTGATCCTCGAATGCCTCCACCGACCCAAAGGCGGCGGTGATTTCACGGGATAGATTGGCCGACACCCAGCCGTAGATAGGCTGACGATCGACAGGTCCTCCCCAAATGGCGTTGCGAACTCGTTCCGTACTGTTCATACAAGGATCTCCTTTTCGCTATTTGTTAAGTTCATTATAAACAAATCCCCAAAAATGTAAAGCCGTTTGAAGAAAAAAAGCAATAATCAATAATAAGAGAGCAATTTTTGAAATAGGATTACCAAATCCCTTTTAGCGTGTGCAGTGTCAACGTAGCATCCGGCTTCTGATCGCCCGCCAGCGGCTTGACCGTCAGGTAGCGGATGCCGTAGTCTGCCGTGGAGCCCACCACCGAGTAGATCAGGCCGTCGTCGGCAAACACCTCCAGCCCCAACACATCGGAAACGATGCGAAGTCGGATCTCTCCGTCCGAGTAGGACAAGGGCATCGTTACATCATTGTAGGACAGAGTGTTATCAGAGGGCTTCACTCTCAGCTCGTAGCCAAAGAAGCGGATGGCAAAATCGGGCGAGCTTTTCGGCGCAGTTATTTCCATATCATACGCCTTGCGATGGAGCGGACGGCAAAAATCTGCAAGCTCCCCAATAGAATACACCTCGGTATTCACCCGCAGGCTCTCAAATTCCTGTACGGGAAGACTGCACAGACGGTACTCGCCGTCGACCTTACGGAGGCTCACCTCCACGGGGATGCCCATCTGGTTTTCAAATACCGATTCAGGAGCGTGAAGCACATCCCAAGCGATCTTGATACGGCGATCGGGTACGTCCGAAAAGGTCTGCGCCGCATAGCTGGTGCGGTGACCGTAAAAATAGGGTCTGGACTCCTGCACGGGAACGAAATTCCCGTCCCGGAACTCACCGATCAGATAGCAATCGGATGCACCGCTGAACACCCATTTGCGCACGCCCGGCTCGTTCTCCACGTTCAGCGGATAAATGTCGGGACACTCGTCGTCGCCACGAAGATGGAGCCGTTGGCTCTCGGTGAAGTGAACGAGATCGTCGGAGCGGAAGAGAGCGTATTCGTCC
>JAFTKV010000071.1 GCA_017453085.1 Clostridia bacterium | reverse complement strand
CTGAGCCAGGATCAAACTCTCAAAAAATTGTATATTCAGAGCCGCTCGTAAGAGTTGCTCTTGAAATCTCATTTCATGAGTTTGTCTTAGCGATTTTTTAGTGTTTTCTCACTTTACTTGTTTAAAAGGAATTGTACGAGTTTTGTTCTTACCAAGATAATTTTCTTATCTTTTGCTTAGTACAAATTCGTCTTGTTGTTCAATTTTCAAGGACCAAGTTTTCGCCGTCTGTCTCAAACTCACCGTTTGGCGGACAGCTTTGTTATTATAGCACAACGTTTCTCGCTTGTCAAGTGGTTTTTCAAAAGTTTTTTGATTTTTTTCGAACTTTTTTCGTCCGCTTGCCGATCCGGACTCGTTTGTGCGCTGCTCTCTCGAGCGCTTCAGTAGTATACCACACCATCCCACCTTTGTCAATACCTTTTTCGAAACTTTTTTCACTTCGGCACTTTGGACAAGCAGATTCCTTTTCTTCCGTTCGTTAATTGGGCGTTTTTCCAATTACAGCCTTATGCCGCTCTCTACAGCTTTACAAACCTTCCTTTTATTATATTATGTTGCACATCATCCTTGCTTTTTTAATAAAACAGTTGACAAATCGGCCACAATGATTTATAATATTATAAATGGCGTTTTGCGCCCAACTATTTCAATATCGAGATTATACGAATGAACACGAACGAATCTGTTTTGGAGCAGATCCATTCCCCGGCCGATCTGAAGGCAATGAGCGACGAGCAGCTGATCCGGCTGTGCGGCGAACTGCGCTCCTATCTGGTGACTCACGTCACCGAAACCGGCGGGCATCTGGCGTCCAATTTGGGCGTTGTAGAACTGACCGTCGCACTCCATCAGGTTTTTGACACCCCCAGCGATCATCTGATCTTCGACGTAGGGCATCAATGCTACGTTCACAAGCTGCTCACCGGACGGCGGGATCGCTTCGATACGATCCGAACCCCCGGAGGCTTGTCCGGCTTTACCAAACGCAGCGAGTCTCCTTACGATCCCTTCGGCGCAGGACACTCCTCCACCTCCGTCTCTGCCGCGCTGGGCTTTGCCGCTGCCGATCGCATCTCCGGCAAGGACGCATTTACCGTTGCGATAATGGGCGACGGAGCGTTCACCGGCGGTCTTGTCCACGAAGCACTCAATAATATCGACCGCGAGCTTCCTTTGGTGATCGTCCTCAACGAGAACGAAATGTCCATTTCGCCCACGAGAGGTCATTTTGCCGATCACCTGGCCAAGCTCCGCCGATCGCCCCGCTACCACAAAACCAAAAAGGCCACCCGCCGTTTCATCAAGAAGATCCCGTTGGTAGGCGAAGGGCTGTTCCGCTGCGTGCGCGGCGTGAAGCAGGCCACTAAAAACTTCTTTTTCAAGAGTAATTATTTCGAGGATATGGGTCTGTACTATCTGGGTCCTGTAGACGGCAACGATTTCGTGGCTGTCCGGGATATGCTGCGGGAAGCCCGCTCCGAGAGACAGGCCACCATCCTTCATATCAAGACGGTCAAGGGCAAAGGCTACACGCCCGCAGAGACTTCGCCAAACGAATACCACGGCATTCTGCCTGGCAACAAGCCGGTGGCGTACAATTTCTCCGCCGAGGTCGGACGTCTTCTTTGCGAGCGAGCCAAAGCCGACAGTCGGCTTTGTGCCATCACCGCTGCTATGGCGGAGGGCTGTGGCATCTCAGATTTTGCCGTCCGCTATCCCGACCGCTTCTTTGACGTAGGCATTGCCGAGGAGCACGCACTCGTCTTCGCTGCAGGACTTGCCGCCGAGGGCATGCACCCCGTATTCACCGTTTATTCCACCTTCCTGCAAAGGGGCTACGACAACCTCATCCACGACATTGCCCTGCAGGATCTTCCCGTCACCGTTTGTATCGACCGTGCAGGGCTCGCCGCAGGCGACGGTCCCACTCACCACGGTATCTTCGACGTGGCGTTTTTGGGGCAGATCCCCGGCATCACTCTGTGGGCTCCTGCGGATTTCGACTCCCTCGCCCGCGCGCTGAACGATTCCTTGGATTCGGAGCACCCTGCCTGCATCCGCTATCCCAACGCCGCTCCCTCCCCCGCCGATACGACCTTCCCCTACGGCGAGTACCCCTTCCGTCGAGATCGGGAGAATCTCTCGGGGAGCGATCTTGTAATCGTCACCTACGGTCGCATCTACGACGAGGCCGTGAAAGCACGAAATCTCCTCTCGGAGGAGAATATTACTTGCACGATCGTTTTATTGGAGCAGCTGCTCCCCATCTCTGCCCCCGCCAACGCGCTGGTAAAACTGCTGACAGACATTTCCGCTCCGATTCTGGTACTGGAGGAGGGCATCAAGGCAGGTGGTCTCGGTATGCTGCTGAGAGAAGCACTTCCGGAGTTCGGATGCACCGATCCGCTTGCCATCGCCGCTATCGAGGATCCCTTCACCGCTTCCGAGAAGGGGCGGTCGCTGAGAGCCACTATGGACATCGACGCGGAGGCCATATGCCAAAAGGCACGCCGACTCATCGGCAAAGCCTGACTGATTATAGCTATATATTATAAATGAAGAAAAGTTTCCTCTCGACGAGAGGAGAAAGAAGGATAACCACTATGGATCGCATTACTATCAAAGAAATTTTCGCCTCTCCCGAGGCACTTGCTGAAAAAGAGATCACCGTTTGCGGTTGGTGCCGCACCATCCGCGCCTCCAACGCATTCGGCTTCATCGAGCTCAACGACGGCTCCTGCTTCCCTAACCTGCAGGTCGTATTTGAGGACGCAAAGCTCGATAACTACAAGGTCATCGCCAAGCAGAACGTAGGCGCCGCCCTGATTATCAAGGGCAAATTGGAGCTGACGCCCGGCGCAAAACAGCCCTTTGAGCTGAAGGCAGACGAGATCGAGATCGAGGGTGCCTCTACCCCCGACTTCCCCATGCAGAAAAAGGGCCAGTCGCTGGAGTTCCTCCGCACCAAGCCCCATCTGCGTCCTCGCACCAACCTATTCTCCGCAGTGTTCCGTGTCCGCAGCGTAGCGGCACAGATCCTGCACCGTTTCTTCCATGAGAACGGCTTTGTGTACGTGCACACTCCTCTGATCACCACCTCCGACTGCGAGGGTGCAGGCGATATGTTCCGCGTCACCACGCTGGACATAGAGAATCCTCCCCGCAATCCCGACGGTAGTATCGACTACTCCCAGGACTTCTTCTGCAAGGAAGCCTCCCTCACCGTTTCGGGACAGCTGAACGTGGAGTCCTACGCCATGGCCTTCGGTAAGGTCTACACCTTCGGCCCCACCTTCCGCGCCGAGCGCTCCAACACTCCCCGTCATGCGGCAGAATTCTGGATGCTGGAACCCGAGATCGCATTCGCCGATCTGAAGGATGACATGGAGCTGGCCGAGGCAATGCTGAAGTACGTCATCCGCGGACTACTGGACGAATGCCGTGTAGAGCTGGAGTTCTTCAATCTGCGGGTTGACAAGGGTCTGATCGCACGCCTGGAGAACATCATCAACAACGATTTCGCCGAGATTACCTACACCGATGCCGTGAAGCTCCTGTCCGAGTGCGGCGAAAAGTTCGAATATCCCGTTGGCTGGGGCTACGACCTCCAGACCGAGCACGAGAGATACCTGACCGAAAAGGTTTTCGGCAAGCCCGTATTCGTTACCAACTGGCCGAAAGAGATCAAGGCCTTCTATATGCGCCTCAACGACGATAACAAGACGGTTGCCGCAGTGGATCTGCTGGTTCCCGGTGTTGGCGAGCTGATCGGCGGCTCTCAGAGAGAAGAGCGCGTGGACTATCTGGATCGCGCCTTCGAGACCTTCGGTCTGGATAAGGAGACCTACGGCTGGTACGCTGAGCTGCGGAAGTACGGTGGCACCCGCCACGCAGGCTTCGGCCTCGGCTTCGAGCGGCTGATCATGTACGTCACCGGCATGTCCAACATCCGTGACGTGGAATCCTTCCCCCGCACCACCGGTAACGCTGAATTTTAATTGAATTGGGGCTCTGCCCCAAACCCTGCCAAAGAACCTTCTTGAAAGAAGGTTCTTTGGAATCTCCAAGAACTTCCTATAAGCAAAACAGCAAGCTGTTTTGCAGGGAAATGGTTTTGAGGAGAATTTCTTCCTATTTTGTATTCCTATTATATAATTGTGGGCAACTCCCACCCTGCGCGGCAAGTATTTGCCGCGCTTATCAAAAGTCTTTGGAGGGTGTGGGAACCTTTCTACAGAAAGGTTCCCACAAAAATCTATGCAAACATACGACGCCGGGAAGACCCGGGTTGCGGTAGTTGGTGCAGGACACGCAGGTATTGAAGCTGCGCTGGCTGCCGCGAGATTGGGGCTTGATACCATTCTATTCACCTTGTCGCTGGATGCGGTAGGCAATATGCCCTGCAATCCTGCCATTGGCGGCACGGGCAAGGGTCATCTGGTCTACGAAATCGATGCACTGGGCGGCGAGATGGGCTATGCCGCCGATCAGGTCACGCTCCAGTCGCGGACGCTGAATCTGGGCAAGGGTCCTGCCGTTCACTCCAAGCGAGTGCAGGCGGATCGACTCCTCTACCGCTCCTACATGAAAAAAGTGCTGGAAAACACGCCGAACTTCACCCTTCGGCAGGCGCAGATCACCGAGGTCTGCTTTGATGAAGAGGGCAAAGCCTGCGGTGTCATCACCCAGTACGGTGCAAAATGGGACGCAGATGCGGTAATCCTCGCTACCGGCACCTATCTCTCCTCCCGCACCATCACCGGTGAAGCGGTGGCAGAGGAAGGTCCCGACGGCATGACCGCCGCCAATGCCCTTTCCCAAAGTTTGGAGACGGCAGGCATTCGTCTGATGCGCTTCAAGACCGGCACGCCTCCCCGTATCCACGCCGACTCCATCGACTATTCCAAATTGGATGTACAGGAGGGAGAGAGCGAGGTCGTTCCTTTTTCCACCCGCACCGCTCCCGATGCTTTTTCGGATTTTAACCAGATTCCCTGCCATATCGCCTACACCAATGCTCGCACCCACGAGATCATCAAGGCGAATCTCCACCGCTCGCCCCTTTACGGAGGCGTCATTCAGGGCACGGGCCCCCGTTACTGCCCCTCTATCGAGGACAAGGTGGTGCGCTTTGCCGACAAGGAACGGCACCAGCTCTTCGTAGAGCCCTGCGGCAAGGATACCAAGGAAATGTACATTCAGGGCTTCTCCTCCTCCCTCCCCGAGGAGGTACAAATGGAGATGCTCCATTCCATAGAAGGCTTTGAGCACGCCGTTGTGATGCGTACTGCCTACGCTATCGAATACGATTGCGCCGATCCCACCCAGATGCTGGCAACGCTGGAGTTCAAGGAGCATCCGGGACTTTACGGCGCAGGACAGTTCAACGGCACCTCGGGCTACGAGGAAGCCGCAGCGCAGGGACTGGTGGCAGGCATCAACGCAGCCTTGAAGCTTCGGGGCGAAGATCCGCTGGTGCTCACCCGCGACAGCAGCTATATCGGCACGCTGATCGACGATCTGGTGACCAAAGGCACCTCCGAACCCTACCGCATCATGACCTCCCGCAGCGAATACCGTCTCCTGCTCCGCCAGGACAACGCCGACGCGCGGCTCACCCCTCACGGACATCGGGTCGGGCTGATCGACGACGCCCGTTTTGCGACGTTCACCGAAAAGCAAACCCTGATCGAGGCTGAGATCGAACGTTGTGAGCGCACCTACGTCGCTCCCGGTGAGGCAGTGAATGCGCTGCTTCTCTCCCGTGAGCTGCCCGCCCTCACCACCGGCGCATCCATTGCCGATCTGATCCGCCGTCCTCAGCTTTCCTACGAGGATCTGGCAGAGATCGACGAAAACCGTCCGACTCTGCCCAAATCAGTGGCAAAATCGGTAGAGATCGCCATCAAATACGACGGCTACATCAAGCGACAGCTGGCAGAGGTTGCCCGCAAGTCCAAGCTGGAGGACAAAAAGCTCCCCGCCGACGTGGATTATAACGCCATTTCGGGGCTTCGTCTGGAGGCTCGTCAAAAGCTATCCGCCGTTCGCCCCCTGACCGTGGGACAGGCCTCTCGCATCTCGGGCGTCTCCCCCGCCGACATCTCCGTCCTCCTCATCTGGCTGGGAAAGTAATTCGAGGCTCTGCCTCGAGCTCCGGTCAAGAAACTTTTTGTAAAAAGTATCTTGACAATCTTCAAAAACTTCCATAAAGCCTCGCAAATACTTGCGAGGCGAGTATATGAATTGATTTTCCGGTGATTTTATGAACTTTACCGAAACCTACCAAAGCACCCTTGCCGCTCTCGGTCTCGCGCCCTACGCCACCGACGAGATAGCGGCAAAATTCGAAACCCTTTACACAAAACTTGTGGAGTTCAACAGCCACACCAATCTCACCGCCATCACCGACGAGGCAGGAGTGATCCTGCGCCATTTTGCCGACTCCCTCACCGCCGCGCCTTATATCGGCGAAAAATCGCTGAAGATTCTGGACGTGGGCTGCGGAGGCGGATTTCCTACGCTGCCTCTCGCCATTGCGCACCCCGATTGCCGCTTCACCGCGCTGGACTCCACCGCAAAGAAGCTCACCTTCGTGGCAGAGATGGCAGACACCCTATCACTCCCCGTCACGACCCTCCCCGCCCGCGCGGAGGAGGTTGCACAAATGCCCGCCCATCGGGAGCGTTACGATCTGGTAGTCTCTCGCGCTGTGGCGAGACTGCCCATGCTCTGCGAGCTGTGCCTGCCCTTTGTGAAGGTCGGCGGCAGATTCGTTGCCCTCAAGGGTGCTGACGGAGAGCTTGAACTGACTGAAGCAGAGCACGCCATCGCCAAGCTGGGTGGTCGGCTGATCTCACAAAAGGCATTCACCCTCGGCGATGCCGGCGGACGGGTGATTTTAGAGATCGAAAAGGTGCGCCCCACTCCCACCGCCTATCCCCGCGCATTTGCCAAGATCAAAAAGACTCCCCTCTGAGCCGCAAACTTTTCGCACATCTTCGAAAAATTGCGAAAAATCCTGCGCGTTTGCAAAAATTTCACACTTATTTCATAAGTTGCACCCAAATCCATGTTACAATAGGAATGAAATCCACGCACAAAGGAGCGTCCCCATGGAAGGGTTTATTGAAGAAATTTTTACGCTTGACGGCTTGAATTTGATCATCTGGGCGGTTTACATCGGCTTTATGCTGGCAATGATCCTGAATTACTATCAGAAAAAGGTGATCGGCGCATTCGTTCGTTCGGTAATCGAGCAGGGCGCACTCACCGCCGACAGCGCCAAAACACTGGAGGAGCTGGGCTATCAGGGCAAGCCGCTGATCCGCAGAGAGCTTTCAAAATACAGCGCACTTCGCAAAATGGTCTGGGAGGTTGACGACAACTACCGCACCGGCGAGGACGGCACGCTGTACTGCGCAAGAGAAAAGGCCTTGGATCTGAATCTCGGCAAGTTTTATATCCCCGAGGAGCGCCGAATTCAGGCACAGCTTCGCTATGATAATAAGGGCTCGGACATTTTCGCGCTGATCATTTCGGCGGTAGTCCTGTTCACTTTAGCGGTAGTTGCCTGCATCTGGCTGCCCGGCATCATCGCCGCCATTCATCTTTATTAAAAACGGGAGGTCTGCATGGCCCGTATTTCCAAAAAAAGATTCAATAAGCGATTATACGCCATCGGCATTGCCGTTACTGCGTTGATCGCACTGAGTGTATTCGCCTGGGTGCTGATGTCCTCCGGTCTGCGCTACCAGACCTATCCCACCTCCGAGCACGGTGACATCAAATTCGTGGGCAAGGTAGCGGACGGCGTGCCGATCAGTGGCACGGTCTATTACGCCGACGGCAGCACCGCCGAAGTGGTCGAAGGCAAGGCAGCCAAGGGCGAGCACGAAGCCGAGACCTGGATACTGACGCTGCATTACTCCAACGGTGACGTATACGAGGGCGAGACCGTTTACTTTCTCCGTCACGGCGAAGGCGAAATCACCTATTCCGGCGGCGACGTTTACCGGGGCGAGTTCGTCTTTGACGACATGGAAGGCGAGGGCACTTACACCTACCTCTCCGGCGACGTCTACAAGGGAGAATTTGCCGACAATAAGAAAAATGGCAAGGGGATCTACACTTGGGCTCCCCTGTCCGACGGCACCTATGATGTTTACGAGGGCGAATATGCCGACGATATGCGGGACGGTACCGGAACCTATACCTGGGCAGACGGCACCCGCTACGTGGGCGAATACACAGCCGACGCCAAGGACGGCGAGGGCTCCATGTATTTCCCCGACGGTGCCTACTATCAGGGCAGCTTTATCAACGATACCCGCACCGGTAGCGGTATTTACAAATGGGCAAACGGCGACGTTTATCAGGGCGAATTCTACAAAAACGCCATCACCGGCATGGGCACCTACACCTGGTCGGTGAACGAGGAAAAGAAGAGCTATACCGGCTACTTCGAAAACGGCAAAATCGTCATCATTGACGAAGGCTCCAATCCCGAGGCCGACGCCCCATTGGACGACGGACGGATCGATCCCGAAGAAGAAATCGAATAAATTCATAAAAAACATCCGCAAGCATAGCTCGCGGATGTTTTTATGGTTAATATCCGTAACGCTGACGTTTGGCAATCAAAAAGTAAATCGTTACGGCTGTTGCCAGCACTTCTGCAACCACGATTGCCAGCCATACGCCGTCGATCCCCAGCCAAAGCGGCAAAAGCAGCACCGCCGCCAGCTGAAAGATCAAGGTTCGCAAGAAGGATATGGCAGCCGAAACGCCACCGTTTCCCAGTGCAGTAAAGAAGGACGAACCAAATATACCGAATCCACACACCGCAAAGGACAGCGAATAGAGCATGAATCCTCGGAGCGTCAGCTCGAACAGTGCCTGATGATATCCAACGAACAGCTTGGTCAGTGGCCATGCCAGCACCTCTGATGCGATCAGCATCACAGCGCCAAACCCGACGATCAGGCGGATGCTCTTTTTTCGCAAATTTCGCAGCTCGTCGGAATGACCGGCTCCATAGTGGAAGCTGATGATCGGAGCAGTCCCCACCGCATAGCCGATAAAGAATGCGACGAACACGAAATTTACGTACATGATCACACCGTACGCAGACACACCGTCCTCTCCTGCCAGTCGGAGCAGCTGGAAATTGTAGAGAATATTCACCAGCGACATAGAGAGATTGGTGAGCAGCTCAGACGAGCCGTT
>JAFTKV010000070.1 GCA_017453085.1 Clostridia bacterium | reverse complement strand
TGCGGATTTAGCTCATTTGGTAGAGCGCGACCTTGCCAAGGTCGAGGTGGCGGGTTCGAGCCCCGTAATCCGCTCCAATATGCGGGCGTGGCGGAATTGGCAGACGCGTAAGATTCAGGTTCTTATGGTCGCAAGACTGTGCAGGTTCAAGTCCTGTTGCCCGCACCAAGAAAAAAGCACTTGCTTACGCAAGTGCTTTTTTCAACGAAATTCGCCTTCGGCGAGTGAAATATGGCTTCGCCATGTGAAATAGCTTCGCTATGAAATATTTGCTTCGCAAATGTGAGGGGCGAATTTCATTTCACATGGCGACTATAGGGAGCAATATTTTACTAAATACAGTATGAGCATTCGAATCCGGTTGACAAACTGGACTTTATTAATTACATAGTTGACTTTTGATACGCCCTGTGATACAATAGAATTAAACTATACCGGAGGTCGTCATGATTTGTAAGAAATGCGAAGCCTCGCTTCCTGAAGGCTCCACTGTGTGTCCTATCTGCAGAACACCGCTGATTCTACCCAAAACTCGCAAAGCCTCGTTTACTCGTGCAATCATCCTGCTATCACCCTTCCTTTGCTTTCTGTCTGTGGTAATCAACCTCTATATCATCCTGGTAGCAGGCCACTATCCGGGCACACTGAACAGCGGTTTCGCAGGTGTATTGCAGCTTTTATATGCGATTCACCCGATATTGCTAACGGTGAATTGGATGTTTGCCGCTCTGTTTGTGTTTTCGTTCGGATTAACGGTTTTTTCGCTTTACCGTATGCAAAAGCGTCGCCGGATCGGTCCCATTTTGCTTGCTCTCTCTCATGGGCTGGCTTTACTTGGCACCGTTCTTTATCCAACCGTATTTTGTGCCGTTACCGAAACATCTTCTCCCATTCTGCTGCTGACTGTCATCCTTGCCGTCGTCTACACCGTGTTGGCAGCGGCAACTACCGTTTATTTGTTCCGTACACGAATATTTTATTATTAATTCTCAAAAACGCCGACTTTCAGTCGGTGTTTTTGGTTTTCGTCCACTTTCACACACAAATTTACCGTTATTCCCCTAAAATCGGCAGATTTACATCTTGCTTTTTGCCGTTTGATAGTGTATAATGAAAGATACGCAGAAACCGAAAGGAGATTAACTAATGGGCCTGCTTCGCAAGCTTTTGACCGTGATTACCGATTACGTGCTGGGAATCTTTCTGAATCCCGTCGAGCATTGTAAAAAAGTCGCCAACGGAGTATCCAATTTCTTCAAGGGCATTTTCGTGGCACTCAGCGCAAACGTCATCATCCGCGCACTGATCGACGTGATCAACGGCATTTCCGATCTGATTTCCGACCTTCTCTTCTATAAAACCATCTATAAAATCGTGGGCATTTTCGCCACGAGAAAGTTCAAACCCGCAAAAAACCAACATAAATACGCTATCCTCGTCGCAGCCCGTAACGAGGAAGCGGTTATCGGACAGCTGATCGACAGCATCCGTCAGCAGGACTATCCCGCCGAGCTGGTGGACATCTACGTGGTTGCCGACAACTGCGATGCTACCGATAAAACCGCCGAGGTTGCCCGCAGCATGGGCGCTATCTGCTACGAGCGTCACGATATGGAGCACCGCACCAAGGGCTTTGCGCTGCAGTATCTGGTGGAGTGCATTCGCCGAGACGTGGGCATCGATGCCTACGAGGGCTACTTCATCTTCGACGCCGACAATCTGCTCAAGCGCGACTTCATCTCCCGCATGAACGATTCCTTCGATGCAGGCGAAAAGATCGTCACCTCCTACCGTAACACCAAAAACTTCGACGATAACTGGATCTCCGCCTCCTACGGCGTCCATTGGCTCCGCACCGTCCGTTCGGAGCACCGTCCCCGCTCCCTCTTCCGTCTGGCCACCCGTATTCAGGGCACCGGCTTCCTGTTTGCGTGGGAGGTCATCAAGGACGGCTGGAACTACACCTCCCTCACCGAAGACCGTGCCTTCTGCGCCGATGCAGTTGCCAACGGCTACAAGATCTCCTACAACGACAAGGCAGAGTTCTACGACGAACAGCCTGTGGATATGAAGACCGCCTGGGTACAGCGCGTGCGCTGGGCAAAGGGCCACCTGCAGGCATTCGCCGAGACCGGTCCTCAGCTGGCCAAGCATATTTTCGTCACTAACGGTGCCGCAAACCGCCCCGAGGTGACCGGCAACAAGCCTCTTTCCATGGGAAAACGGCTGCTGAACAATATCCGCCTGCGTTTTATGAGCTTTGACATGCTCTCCATCGTCTATCCCCGCGTGATCCCCACGTTGATCAAGAAGATCGTGGTCTTCGGGCTGCGGGTTGCTCTGATCTGCATGGGCACCATGACCGTCCGCACCTGGTTCTGTCCCGACATCATCGAGGAAGGACTCCGTTTCTTCGGCATCGATCCCATCTTCCGCGCACCGCTTGAGGCCTGCCTGATGCTCTCTCTCTTCACCTTCACCTGGACGCTCTACACCTACGTACAAGGCATCATCGTCGCCGCCTACATCTACATCATCGAGCATCGCCGCATCATGAAGATCAAGTGGTACAAGAAGGTGTGGTTCTGCCTAACCTTCCCCATCTTCGATATCATCGGCAAGCTGGCAATGTACATCGCCCTCTTCCGCCGTGTCGAATGGAAGCCCACCCCCCACAACGCCGGCATCAGCCTGGATGAGCTGGACAAAAAGCACCAGAAATAATTTTCGAAATTTTTGTTTATTCAGAAATTACATCTTCGGAGAATTGGATTTGTTCCAATTCTCCGAATTTTTTTCGGCATCTTATCGGAAACGGTTGCATTTCGCAACGATCCGTGCTATAATAAAACTCAATCTACTTTTCATCGGACGGTGATTCTATGCGCATTGTAATCAAAATCGGAACATCCACCCTCACTTACGCCACCGGTAATCTGCACATCCGCCACGTAGAGACTCTGTGCAAGGTGATCAGCGATCTGAAAAACGCCGGTCACCAGATCATTCTGGTCTCCTCCGGCGCGATCGGAATGGGAACCGGCAAGCTGGGGCTGTCGGAGCGTCCAAAGGATATGCCCACCAAGCAAGCAGCCGCAGCGGTGGGACAATGTGAGCTGATGTACTTCTACGACAAGCTCTTCTCCGAATACAATCATACGGTTGGGCAGATTCTCATTACGGGTAGCGATCTGGACAATGCCGAGCGAACCCGAAATTTCCGCAACACCGTGGAGCGACTTCTTGCCCTGCGAGTACTCCCCATCATCAACGAAAACGATACCGTCGCCACAGAGGAGATCGCCGTAGGGGATAACGACACCCTTGCCGCCATCGTTGCCACCGTGGCATCCGCCGATCTCCTGATCCTACTGTCAGATATCGACGGACTGTACACCGCCGATCCACACAAACACCCAGATGCAAGGCTCATCTCTCACGTGACCGAGATCTCCGACGAGATCATCGCCCTTGCAGGAGGCGCAGGAAGCGCTCTGGGCACGGGCGGCATGAAAACCAAGCTGTCTGCCGCAAGGCTGTGCACCGATAACGGCACCGATATGGTGATCGCCAACGGCGCCGATCCCGCACTTCTGTACGGCATCGTGGACGGAGAGCCTATCGGCACCAGATTTCACAAGAAAGCGAGCAACACATGACCGTACACGAGCTACTTGATCGCGCCGCAATCTGTAAAAGCGCATTGGCAACCGCTTCCAACGAACAGAAAAACCGTGCACTGACCGAAATGGCAGACGCACTGATCACCCACACCCACGAGATCCTTGCCGCCAACAAGGCCGATATCGTGGCGGGTAAAGCCACCATCTCCTCTGTGATGATTGACCGCCTCACCCTCACCGAAGAGCGGATTCGAGCCATGGCAAACGCCGTTCTTGCCGTCACCAAGCTTCCCGATCCGGTAGGACGGCTGATAGAGACCGTCACCCGCCCAAACGGGCTGGTGATTGAGAAGGTCTCGGTGCCGCTGGGTGTGCTGGCAATGATCTACGAATCCCGCCCCAACGTCACCTCGGATGCGGCGGCACTCGCGTTGAAGGCCGGCAATGTCTGCGTCCTGCGGGGAGGAAAAGAAGCGATCCACTCCAACATCGCCATCGCCTCCGCGCTCCAAGAGGGAATCGCTAATGCAGGACTGCCTGCGGATGCGCTCCAGCTGGTCACCGATACCACCAGAGAGAGCGCAACCGAACTGATGACCGCCATCGGCAAGGTGGATCTGCTGATCCCCAGAGGTGGTGCAGGGCTGATCCGCTCCTGCGTGGAGAACGCCCGCGTTCCCTGCATCGAGACCGGCACCGGCATTTGCCACGTCTATGTGGACGAATTTGCCGATCTTACGAAAGCTCTTGCCATCGTCAACAACGCCAAGACCTCCCGTCCATCGGTCTGCAACGCCATGGAGGTTCTGCTGGTGCATAGCCACGTGGCATCAGATTTCCTTCCGCAATTGCAAAAAACGCTGGTCGCCGATCGGACAGAAGCGGGATTATCTCCCGTAGAGCTGCGGCTTTGTCACCGCGCCGCTGCCATCATCGACGGAACGCCTGCGAAAGAGCAGGATTTCGACACGGAATTTCTGGACTATCGGCTGGCGGTGAAGATCGTCGACAGCACGGACGAAGCCATCGCCCATATCGCTATCCACTCCACAGGCCATAGTGAGAGCATCGTCACCGAAAACAGCGAAAATGCCGCTAAATTTACCGCGCTTGTGGACAGTGCGGCAGTCTACGTCAACGCCTCTACCCGCTTCACCGACGGCGGTGAGTTCGGGCTGGGCTGCGAGATGGGTATCTCCACCCAAAAGCTTCACGCCAGAGGCCCAATGGGGCTTCGGGAGCTGACCTCGTACAAATATATCATCCGCGGACAGGGACAAATACGCTAAAGGAGTATTTTATGAAAATCGGATTTATCGGCTGTGGCAATATGGGCTCTGCCCTGGCAATCGCAGCAGCAAAAGCAGAGATCGGAACACTCTACCTCTCTAACCGTACCCCTGCAAAGGCAGAAGTACTCGCAGAGCAGATCGGTGCTACTTCCACCACCAACAAAGAGATCGCCGCCACCTGCGACTTTATCTTTCTTGGCGTCAAGCCGCACCTTCTGCGGGATCTTCTCTCCGCACTCGCTCCCACATTCTCCGCCCGTACCGATCATTTCGTGCTGATCTCCATGGCGGCAGGTGTTACCGTCTCTTCCCTCGAAGAGATGGCAGGGAAGTGCTATCCCATCATCCGTATCATGCCCAACACTCCCACCGAGGTCGGGGAAGGCATGATCCAGTATTGCACAAATGACGCCGTCACCCCGGAGGATGTGGAAAGCTTTCTGCACATCCTCGCCCATGCGGGAAAACCGGATCGACTGGACGAGCATCTGATCGACGCTGCCTCCGCCGTTTCGGGATGCGGTCCTGCCTTCGTCTGCCTCTTTGCAGAGGCACTGGCAGACGGGGGTGTGAAATGCGGTCTACCCCGAGAAAAAGCACTGGAATACGCCGCACAGACCCTCCTGGGCACCGGAAAGCTCCTTTTGGAAAGCGGAAAGCACCCCGGTCAGTTGAAGGATGCCGTCTGCTCCCCCGGCGGAAGCACCATCCGAGGCGTGGCTGCATTGGAGGAGCACTCCCTCCGTGGAGCCGTGATCGCCGCCGTTGAGGCTGCCTACCGCCGCAATCAAGAGATGGGAAAGGATTCGTAAGATGATCGTTAAGGAATATATCCGTTCGTTTGAAAAGCTGGGGCTGGGAATGTTCGTTCATTTCGGCATCTACAGCCTCATCGGCAAGGGCGAATGGGTCAAGCACCAATATCGCATCTCCCACGAGGACTATTATCCCATCCACAAGGACTTTTGCCCCTCCCCCGACTGGGCAGAGCATCTGGTGAGTATTGCAAAAAATGCAGGCTGTCACTACATCACCCTCACCGCACGCCATCACGACGGCTTCTCCCTTTACGATACATGCGGGCTCAACGATTTGGACGCCCCTCACGCCTGCGGACGGGATTTGGTACGGGAGTTCGTGGACGCCTGCAACCGTCACGGTATCATACCCTTCTTCTATCACACCCTGCTGGATTGGTTGGTCCCCTCCTACCGTGAAGATTTCCCCACATACCTTGCCTATTTGAGAAAAAGCGTAGAGATCCTCTGCAAAAACTACGGCAAGATCGGCGGCATCTGGTTCGATGGAATGTGGGATAAGCCAAACGCCGATTGGGAAGAGGATGCGATGTACTCTATGATCCGCTCCTATCAGCCCGAGGCGATGATCATCAACAACACGGGACTAGACGCACGAGGCGCACTGGGTCATATCGAGCTGGACAGCGTCACCTTTGAGCGTGGGAAGCCCCAACCCCTGAATCTTGCTGACTCCCCCAAATACATTGCCTCCGAGATGTGTCAGGTCTTCTGCGACCACTGGGGCTACGCTGAGCTGGATCTCAACTACAAATCCACCGCCGAGATCATCGAGGATCTCACCGCCTGCCGCCGCTACGGCTCCAATTATCTCATCAACGTAGGACCCCGTCCCAATGGTTCCCTGCGAATGATTGACCTCGGAATGCTGGAGGTGCTGGGGCAGTGGGTTGCGCTCCATGATGAGGCACTTCACAATCCCCGTCCCACCGTCATTGCGGTAGAGAACAAGCCCAAGGATTTCCTTTTGCAGGATGGCAACACCTACTATCTCTTTATTCACAAGCTGTCCGCCGGCGGAGACGGTCACGTAGCGCTTCCTGCAGAGGAGCGTGGCCTGGAACGGTTCGTACTACCTAAAAAAGTCATTTCCGCACATTTTCTCGACAACGGACAGCCTGCCACCTTCACCCAAGAGGGTGATACTGTTACGCTCCGCACCGAATCCTACGGCTACGGCGTGAATCTGGTTGTGCGAGTGGTGAAAATTGTATGTGAGTAATTATTTGGGGAACTTTTTGAAAAAATGTCCCTAAGAGTTCGCCCATATGGACAAACTCTACCCCTCAAAAACTTACTAAAAATGCCCGCAAATACTTGCGGGCAGATTTTTTTACAAAAAGAGGACGGCAAGTATTTGCCGTCCTTTACAAAAGTTCTTGGAGGTGCAGGAACCTTCTTACAAGAAGGTTCCTGCCGGAGTTTGAGGCGGAGCCTCAACATTCCCTTATTCCTCGTCGTAGGATCTCTGGGGCTTTCTGCCGCCCTCCAGATAGATCACAACGCGGCGGTTACGCTCTGCACCGATGGAGTTGGTGGAGACACCGCTGATGGTCTGTACCTCGCTGTGGATGATACGGCGCTCGTAAGCGCTCATAGGCTCCAGAGTGATATTGCGGCGGTACTTCAGCACGCGGGCAGCCATCCGTCTTGCCAGCGCACGGAGTGCATCCTCGCGTCTGACGCGGTAACCCTCGATATCCACCATGATCTTGGTATAATCCCGGTCGTCCTCGTCGTTTTCCTTCTTGTTGGCAGCCAGATTCACCAGATACTGCAGCTGGTCGAGAGTCTCACCGTGATGACCGATCAGCACGGATGCACTGTCACCGGTAATGGACAGCAGCTTGCCGTCCTCCAGATCGGAGACCGAAACCTCTGCATCCAGCTCCATATTCTTGATCAGCGTTTCAATAAAATCCACTGCAATGTCAACGGGTGCCTGTGCGTAGATCACCTTGACCTGCGCAAGAGTCTCGCCGAAGCCCAGGAAGCCCTTCTTAGGCTGTACCAGTACCTCGTAGGTCACCTTATCTGCGGGAACACCCAGTTCGTTAACTGCTTTTTCTACGGCGGCTTCTACAGTCTTGCCGCTTACGATCAGTTCCTGTTTCATTCTATTGTCCTTTCGATTACTGCTTGTCCTTTTTATTCTTCTGTCTGTGCTCGGGATTGTCTTCCTTCAGCTTAGGAGCGTCACCCAGGCTGTTTGCCAGCGTGCTTTCCTCTTCGTCCTCGTCGATCTTCATGGGAGGCAGCTGAGGAGCAGTCTCATCCTCCTCGTCGTCGATGTGATGGAGAGAGCGATACTGCTTACCGGGAACCACACGGGTGTCCTCATAGGCACGGTTCTTGGGTGCCTTGCCGCGATACTGCCGCTCGGCATCCTTGTAATCCTGCTCGGTAAACTTAGGCAGAGGATACATTTTCTTCAGAATGAACTGCTGGACAACGCTGAGCACGTTGCTGAGCATCCAGTAAATACCCATCAGAGAAGGCCACATCACTGCAAAGTATGCGGACATCAGGGGCATTGCAAAGTCCATAACCTTCATGGAGCAGCCGGC
The DNA here is from genome assembly GCA_017453085.1 of Clostridia bacterium. Taxonomy (GTDB): domain Bacteria; phylum Bacillota; class Clostridia; order Oscillospirales; family CAG-272; genus CAKSQF01. The sequence goes on along the minus strand of JAFTKV010000070.1, from coordinate 4,327 downwards.
ATTCGGATCCTGCTCGGGCTGGTAGGACATCCGACGGGTCAGCTTCATGCTGCCGTAAGCGAATGCGAAGGTCAGCACGGGGATCAGGAGCCACAGAATACCCCAGCCACCGCTGCTCATTCCGTCAGTGGGAACGGTACCGAAATTGATACCGAAAACGTTGAAATTAGGCAGCTCTGCAATGGTTTCGGGCAGAGTATCCACAACCTTGCGGGCATCTGCCAGATTGTCCCCCTGCTTGAGCCAGTCGACCAGCTCCAGACCGGTGATATTCTTTTTCAGCTCGATTCCTGCTTCGGTGAGCTTGGTAGTGATATCGGTCAGCTTGCCTACGCCGGTGATATAGGTCAGAGGGTTACGGATAACCTCGTAGAGGGCGAAGATGATGGGAAGCTGCAGCAGCATGGGAAGACAGCCGCTGAAGGGGCTGTAGCCTTCCTGCTTGTACATCTCCTGGATCTCCTGCTGCATCTTCATCTTGGAGTCCTGATCGTCGCGCCCTTTGTATTTCTTTTTAATCGCCATTTCCTTCGGCCGCAGCTTTGCCTGCTTCACCGAATTCTTCTGTTGCTTGATAGAGAAAGGGAAGAGGATGATCTTAAACAACAGAGCGAATAATACGATTGCCAGCAAATAGTTATTGCCGCAAATGCTGTTGAAGAAAGACAGAATCGTTCCCAACAGACTGTTAAACCAATCAAACATTATTCTTTTCCTTTACGATTCTTTGATAGGATGTTGCGGGTCAAGCCCGCCCGGTACACGAAGAAGGGAGCACTCCCTTCAGTTGTCTTCTTTCTGATCAAAATCCGATTGTTTTTTCTTTTTTCGTTCCATTCTTGCTCTCTTTCGGCGATTGATGGGAACGGGATCAAATCCGCCTTTGGAAAAGGGATTACAGCGCAGGATCCGCCACGCCGCCAACAGCAGGCCAATAATTGCGCCCCACTCGCTGAGCGCATCCAGCGCATATGGGAGCAGGTGGGCGAATATTTGCAGCAGGGCGGCTTGTTGGGAGATATACACCGTCTGTACCATCGGATTGGGATCGCAAGCAATTTAGCGATCATTGGATCAATCCTCCGCGGCGTGCGGCAGATACCAGCTCACCGTAGATCTGGGTGGATTTTGCCCCTACGATGGACTCTCTGGCAACGATGACCACCAAATAGCCCTTCTTTACGGCAAATTCCTTCTCCAGACGGCGATAAGCCTCTCTGATGATCCGCTTGGCCCGGTTTCGCTGTACGGCACCGCCAATCTTTTTGGATACGGTGATTCCGATGCGATTGACCTTTATTTTCAGCGGATGCCGCTTTTTTAACAAATTTGCCTTTTTATCGGTAAGGACGTAAAGGACGATCCGATGAGTGGGTGCTTTTTTTCCGCCCCGATAAGCCTTTTGAAAGAGATGATTTTCGCAAAGCGACGTATATTTCATACCGTTTCTCCGCTGAGCAGATTATTCCTCTCAAAACAAAAACCCCCGATTTGAATGGTCGGCGGTTTTGATTTCTATGCCGGGCATAGACCGAGGAATTAGTAGCTCAGTCTGGCTCTGCCCTTCTGACGGCGTCTTTTCAGTACCTTCCGTCCGTTTGCAGTAGACATTCTCTTGCGGAAGCCGTGTTCTTTGCTTCTCTGACGCTTTTTGGGCTGATAAGTTCTGACCATTTTGCACACTCCTTTCAACCTAAAGTGATTCTAATCAGTTGAGACGATTCCTATTATATACGATTTTATCCCCCTTGTCAATACCTTTTTGCAAAAAAAATAGGTTTTTTATCGCTTTTTTGCAAAAACTTCATCCAAAAAACTTCCGATAATGCCAATTTGGAAGTATTTTTGCAACCTCAAAATCTTTGATTTTTGAATTTTTCTTCCTATATTAATAAATATATTTGCGATAGCTATTGCAATTTTCCACATGTTGTGCTATAATAGTGTAGTATATTCTTTTTTCAAAAAACACTTGGTTTGCTCCCTCAACACTCCCGTAAAACCAAGATATTCAAAGAATTTTCGAAAGGTACGGTCATCAAAATGCAGGAACTTACCGCAATGTGGCAAGCAGTGCTGGACAGACTGCGGCAGGACTATGCGCCTGCGGTCATCGAGCTTTGGTTCGGCGATGCTTATCTTGCAGCATTCGACGAAAACCAGACTGTCATTGCACTGAAAACCGAATTCAAAAAAGGAATCGTAGAAAAACGCTATTATAACGCCCTTCAGAACGCATTTTCCGAAACCGTCGGGTTTGAAAATGAGCTGAAGCTGATCGTGGAAGGAGAGATGATTCCCAAAACCGAAACCACTCTCCCCATCTCGCCCGTCTCCTCCGACGAGGAGCCTGCTCCATTCGTACAGAATCACGAATACACCTTTGACAATTTTATCGTCGGCTCGTCCAATCAGTTTGCCCACGCCGCCTGTACGGCGGTTGCCAGAAATCCCGCTACCGATTACAATCCTCTGTTCATCTATTCACAGTCGGGTCTTGGTAAAACTCACCTCTTGAACGCGATCATGAATGAGATCTCCATCCGTCATCCGGAATACGTGATCATTTACGTCAAGGGCGAGGAGTTCACCAATCAGATGATCACGGCGATCTCTCAGAAGAATCCCGATCAGTTCCGCAAGAAGTATCGCAAGGCGGACGTTCTGCTCATCGACGACATTCAATTTATCGCAGGCAAGGAAGCGACGCAGGAGGAGTTTTTCCACACCTTCAACGCTCTGTACGAGGATCATAAGCAGATCATCATGACCTCCGACCGTCCGCCCCGTGAGATCAAAACGCTGGAGGACCGTCTGAAGACCCGTTTTGAATGGGGTCTGATCGCAGATATTCAACAGCCCGACTTCGAGCTGCGGATCGCCATTATGAACAATAAGACCAAGATGATGGGCATTACGCTCCCCAATGACGTGCTGACCTACATTGCCGAAAATCTGAAGTCTAATATCCGTCAGATCGAGGGTGCGGTGAAAAAGATCTGTGCCCGCAGCTATCTGTCCAAGGAGCCTATCACCCTTCCTATGGCAAAGGAATGTATTGCCGCCTTTGTGCAAGGCAACGAGCCTCCGGCTGTAACGGCTGACAAGATCGTGGCACGGGTAGCGAAAAAATACGGCGTCACCGAAGAGGAGATCTACGGCAGAAAGCGTACCAAGCACATTGCCAATGCCCGTAACATCAGCATCTACATTATCCGAAAGATCACCGAGCTGTCCTTCCCCGCCATCGGCAAGCTGTTTGATCGAGATCATTCCACTATCATCAGTGCCAACGATTCGGTAGAGCAGAATATCAAAAATAATCCGCTCTTTTCGATTGAGATCTCCGATCTGATGAAAGAGATCACAGAATAAATTTTACCTTTATAGGTCAAAAAATTTCTTAGAAAGTGAGTTTATTCGTGTTTTTACATCTTTCTCAGAATTGTGTATTGGACAAGCGGGATGTAATCGGTGTTTTCGATATGGACACCGCCACCGTCTCCCCAGAGTCCAGACGCTTTTTGCGGGAATGCGAACGAAAGAAAAAGCTGCAATCGGTAGCTAAGGATATTCCAAAATCCTTCGTGCTGACCGAAGATGCCGTCTATCTCGCCTCCCTCGCTCCCGGGTCCATCCGCGGACACCTGGAGGAATAACCCTGTAATTTCCACATCTTCCTATGGACATCCACAATTATTTCCTGTGGACTAACCTGTGGAGAAAAATCATTCCGGACGGTTGTCGGAACAACTGAAAAATCTCCCACAGCTTGTCCTGTCAGATCTCCCTAAGAGATCCGCAATTTCCAATCGACGAAAATCCGCTTGGAAAGCGGAAAATCAATGATTTCCACAATCTCGACACCCTATACTACTAACACTACTAAATATATTACTTATTATATCTTGTCTTGTCTTTTTCGCGCGCGAGGTGCGAAAGGGGCAAGAGAAAACAAAGGAGATTCGCTATGAAAATTACCTTCCAAAAGAGCATTCTTGAGGCGGTAGTCAACGATTCCATGTGTTCTGTATCTGACAAAAACGCAATTCCCTTTATTGAGGTTATCCGCTTTAAGACCGAGGACAGCAGACATTGCTCCATTACCACCTACGATTTGGAAAAGGGCTTCTGTGCATCGGTGGAATGCGACGTTACCGAAGAGGGCAATTACGTGATCAACGCGCAAAAGCTCAACCGTATCATCAAATTTATGCCCGATCAGTACATCACCATTACCGTAGGTGCAAACTGCAAGGTAGTGATCACCAGCGGTCTGTCTAAGTTTGAGCTGCACACAATGGAGGGTGAATCCTTCCCCAGCCTG
>JAFTKV010000069.1 GCA_017453085.1 Clostridia bacterium | reverse complement strand
GAATCCTTTCTTCATTTTGGAACCCTTTTTGAAAAAAGGGTTCCAAACCTCCCAAAAACTTCTTTTCAGCAAAATTGCTTTGCAATTTTGCGGGGTATAGGTTTGGGGGTTGGATGAAATATAATGTTAAGATTATTCTACCACACACAGCGAAAAAATGCAAGAATTTCCCAAGAGTTTTTACAAAAAAGTGATTGACAAACCGCTTCCCCTCGTGTACAATGAGAGGGCAAATACCGTTTGAAAGGAACGCTCCCATGGGTTCTGTACATACAACCGCCGCTACGGCGACAAGCACCCGAAACTTTGCGCCCGAGCCCGAAAAGCCCGTCCCCGGTCTGGATTTTACCGTGGACACCGATACGATGCTCTCGCTGGCGATCCGCATCTCCGCCGTGATGCTGGAGTCGGGTGCCGAGATCCATCGCGTGGAGGACACCCTCACCCGCATCTGCCGTGCATACGGCGCAGAGGAGGTGCAGGCGTTCTCCATCCCCTCGCTGGTTGCCGCTACCATCACCATGTCCGACGGCTATCACAAGACCGAGATCTATCGAATCTCCTCCATATCCAACCGCTACGACGTGCTGGAGAACCTGAACGCGCTCTCCCGTCGCATCTGCGCCGACCCTATCCCGCTGGATCAGCTGGAGGTAGAAGTGGAAAAGGCACTGATCCCCGATCGGCGACCCAAGTGGCTGCTTCTGCTCTGCGGCATCGTTGCCGCCGCAGGCTTTGCCCTCTTCTTCGGAGGTGACTGGCGAGACGCGCTGGCTGCACTTCCCGTAGGTGCGCTGATCACCCTGCTGGATATGACCAAGCCCGCTAAGCTCCACGCACTGGCCTTCACCGTGCTGGTATCGGTTGCCGCAGGGCTGCTCTGCATCCTCACCTCTGCTGTCGGCATCGCCTGCCACATCGACAAGGTGATGATCGGCGGTATCATGCTGCTGATCCCCGGGCTGTCCTTTGGTACGTCCATCCGCGAGCTGCTTTGCGGCGACATCATCGCAGGCTCTCTGCGAATGATCCAGGCACTGCTCACTGCCATCTGCATTGCCGCCGGCTTCGCCGTGGCGATCGTTATCGGAGGGGGGTGGCTGCTGTGACGCCGAACGAGCTTCTGCCCATTCTGTGGACCACCTCCGTGATCGCCGTCAGCACGCTGATCTACGCCGTTCTGATGCGGGTCAAGCTCCGCCATCTGCCCGAGATCGGCTTGGGTGCAGGTATGACCTTCCTCATCTTCGCTCTGCTGGATCACTTCGGCTGGTCGCTGATCCTCTCCAACGCCGTGGCTGCGCTGGCTGCTACCATCTACGGCGAGATCATGGCAAGATTGCAAAAGGCACCCGTGTCCATCTACGCGATCCCTTCGATCATTCCGCTGGTCCCCGGCGGCAGTCTCTACTACACTATGGCCGCTTTGATGAACGGCGACAACGCAGAATTCATGCGCCGCGGCTCGGATACCCTGATGATCGCCCTCGGCATCGCCATCGGCATCATCTCCGTCTCGGTCATCGCCGTCTTCTTGCCCCGCCCAGGATTTAGGAAGCATAAATGAATGCCTCCGGCGGCCCGCTTTCTTGAAAGAAAGCGGGGCAAAGAACTTTTCTAAATGGCGGCAAATACTTGCCGCACACAAAAAATGGTAGCGCTCCGAATATTGGATTTTGAGAGTCCATTATTCGGAGCGTTTTACTGCTTGGCCCGACGAGTATTCGTCGGGCATTTTCAAAAGTTCTTGAAGGGTTTTAGGGGAACTTCTTTCAAGAAGTTCCCCTAAGCATTATTCCAGACTCAGAATATACTGCATGGCAATTCTTCCGGAGAAGCCGGAGTGGCGGACGCTGAAGGTGCGGGCACCGTCCAGCAGCTCTTTCCGATCCATTTCGATGCCGTGGAGTCGGGCGAGATGGAGCACCATTTCAAAGTACTCGTCCTGAGCAGGCTTGCCAAAACGCACCTGCAGACCGAAACGGTCGGAAAGGGAGATCTTCTCCTGGATCGACTCGTCCCGATGGATGTCGCCGCCACCCTCCCGATCGTTGAAGGTCTCCTTGATCAGATGACGGCGGTTGGAGGTAGCAAAGATCAGCATATTGGCAGGACGCTCCTCCAAGCCTCCCTCGATGGCGGCCTTCAGATACTTATACTCGATCTCGAAGTCCTCGAAGGAGAGGTCGTCCATGTAGATCGCAAAGCTGTAATTTCGACGGCGGATCGTGTCGATGACCCGCGACAGATGCACGAACTGGTACTTCTGCACCTGGATCATCCGCAGACCGCTTTCAAAGTAGCGGTTTAAGAGCGCCTTGATGCAGGTGGATTTACCGGTGCCTGCGTCGCCGTAGAGGAGCATATTGTTGGCACCCCGCCCTTCCAGAAAGGCAACGGTATTGTCGATCACCTGCTGTTTTTGGAGATCGTAGCCCCACAGATCGTCGAAGGTGACCGTGCGGAAGTGAGATACGGGCGTGATCTCGCCCTCCTCGGTGAGGTAGAAGGCACGGTGAAGTCCAAACTCACCCACGCCGTAGCGGGCGTAGTAGGAGAGGATGGTTTCGAAAAAGCCATCCTTCCCTGCCGTGCGCAGATCGGCTGCCAGCTCGGTAGCGATGGCTCCCACCTGGCTGTCGGTGTCCTCTGCCCCTTCCATGGGGACGAAGTCCAGGTCGTAGGGCGCAGCAGAGTCAAAAAAGAGATCGGCCAGCTCGTCCAGATCCGCACGGGCAAAGCTTGCCAGACTGCCGTGGATCGTGGCAAAATCCTTGCGCTCGCAAGAGAGCGAGAAGGAATTTTCGTCGAAGAGCAGCAGCCACGCGATGGCAGATTGGCGGATCGGCCCTGCCATCCGATACCGCTGGCAGAGCGCAAGCAGATCGCTGAAGCGATCGGAGTCGGTAAGATAAGTATATTCGGGATTTTTTCCGTAGAGGATCATAAAAATCTCCTTTCAGGGAAGAGAATACGATAGAATGAAACGGATGAATTGTATTATAGCACAGGATCTTACCTTTGTCAAGAAAATTCACAAAATCCTCTTGTCAAGGGGATTTTTGTGTGGTATAATATAAAGAATGATAGCAAAGCTGTCATGAAAATCACACCAAAGGAGTGTCAAACCGTATGAAGCTGTATGAGTCCGGCGAAGATTATCTTGAAGCCATCCTTCGTCTCTCCCGAACCCATTCTACCGTACGCAGCATAGACGTTGCCGCGGAGCTGGGCTTTTCCAAACCCAGCGTCAGCGTTGCCATGAAGCACCTGAGAGAGGGCGGATTGGTCGTCACCGAGGCAGACGGAAGCCTCAAGCTCACCCCCGAAGGACTTGCCATTGCCGAGCGGGTCTGGGAGCGCCACAGCGTGCTCACCTCCCTGTTCGCCCGATTGGGTGTCTCCCCCGAGGTTGCCCGCGCAGACGCCTGCAAGATCGAGCACGACCTGTCCGAAGAGACCTTTGAGAAGATCAAGGCCTTCGTCGCCACCCTGAACGAGACGGCTGACTGACTCGGATCGCCGATTACCAAGACACAAAAGGATATACAATTATGCTGGAATTCCAAAACGTTTCCTTCTCTGCAGGAGATGCCGAGATCCTGCGGAACGTCAGTTTTTCGGTCAACGAACGCTTCGTTGCGGTCACAGGTCCCAACGGAAGCGGTAAATCCACTATCGCCAAGCTGATCGCAGGCATTTACACCCCCACCTCGGGCAAGATTCTACTGGACGGCGTGGACATCACTGACCTATCCATCACCGAGCGTGCTAAGCTGGGCGTTTCCTTCGCCTTTCAGCAGCCGGTTCGCTTCAAGGGACTGACCGTCAAGGATCTGATCTCCCTTGCGGCAGGCAAGGTGGACGGCAAAAAGATCTCTGCCGCAGCCGCCTGCGCCTACCTCTCCGAGGTGGGACTCTGCGCACGGGAATATATCGACCGCGAGGTGGACGCTTCCCTGTCGGGCGGCGAGCTCAAGCGCATCGAGATCGCTATGACCATGGCCCGCGGCACCAAGCTCACTGTATTCGACGAGCCCGAGGCAGGCATCGACCTGTGGTCCTTCAACAATCTCATCGACGTCTTCCGCAAAATGCACGACAAGACCAAGGGAAGCATCATCATCATCTCCCACCAGGAGCGGATTCTGGACATCGCCGACAAGATCATCGTGGTCTCCGGCGGTGTGATCGCCGCTATGGGCGAGAAGAGCGAGATCCTCCCCGAGCTACTCAAGGGAAGCGGCGGATGTCGCTTCACCGCACCCCGAAAGGAGGAAAACTGATATGGCACTGGATCCTATTCAGCTGGAGCTACTCAAGCAGGTGGCCGATCTGCACGAGGTTCCCCATGGTGCCTACAGCCTGCGCATCAACGGCGCGCTCCACGGCAAGAACTCCTCCGAGAACATTTCCATCGAGAAAAAGACCGACAAGCCCGGCATTGACATCTACATCAAGGCAGGCACCAAGAAGGAGAGCGTGCACATCCCCGTGATCCTCTCCCAGGCGGGTATTTCCGAGCTGGTCTACAACGACTTCCACATCGGCGAGGGGGCTGACGTGACTATCGTTGCCGGCTGCGGCATCCACAACGGCGGCAGCGAAAAGTCGGAGCATAGCGGCATTCACGCCTTCTACCTTGCTAAGGGTGCCCGCGTGAAGTACGTAGAGAAGCACTACGGCTCGGGCGACGGCAACGGCGAGCGAATCATGAACCCCACCACCGAGGTCTATATGGACGAAGACTCCTATATGGAGATGGAGACCGCCCAGATCAAGGGTGTGGACTCCACCGACCGCATCACCAAGGCGGAGCTGGCTGCGCACGCTACCCTCATCGTACACGAAAAGCTGATGACCCACGGTAGTCAGTTTGCCAAGACCACCTTCGAGGTCTCGCTTAACGGAGAGGGCTCGGGCACGCACGTAGTGTCCCGTGCAGTAGCTAAGGACGACAGCCGCCAGATCTTCCTGTCCAAGATCCACGGCAACAACCGCTGCTCCGGTCACACCGAGTGCGATGCTATTCTGATGGATAACGCCGTGATCTCTGCCATCCCCGAGATCTCCGCCTCCCACGTGGACGCTGCGCTGATCCACGAGGCCGCCATCGGCAAGATCGCCGGCGAGCAGCTGATGAAGCTGATGACCCTGGGTCTTACCGAGCAGGAAGCCGAAGAACAGATTATCAACGGATTTTTGAAGTAAGCCTCCGGCGGGTCGCGTTCTTGAAAGAAAGCGACGCAAAGAACTTTTATAAATGCCCCGCAAATGCTTGCGGGGCACGAACCCAAAACGCTCCGAAGATTGGATCATGGTGATTCAATCTTCGGAGCGGTTCATTTTGATGAATGTGATTATAGCTTCTCTGAGCGAATAGAAACAGCGGCTTGATCGGCGGGTACAGACCGACGGATCTTGGACATACAGCTGATGAGCTCATCCTCGTCGGCAAAGGTCGCCAGCACCAGCAGCTGGGTCAGGCTGTAGCGGGTATAGACGTCTCCTTCGGACAGCTGCTCCTGCAAGCAATTCTCCAGTAACGTCAGCGCGCGATCCAATACCGCCGGTGGAGGAATCTCTCCGTTCCGCTGGGGAGTGACCACGGTCAGCAGCACCAAACGAAGCTGCTTCTCCGGAAAGAGCGATGCCCGAGCGGAATATTGCTGATACAAAAGACGAAACGTATCGTATTCGCAGCGCACCGCCCGATCGGAGCGATCCGCCGCCAATTTCTCCATCACGCCGGCAATATCCGGTTCGATGCCGTTGTCTGCTCTCCTCAGCCGACGGTAGAGTCCCCGCAGGGAGGCAGACGGCGTTTTGCGAAGCACCTGATAAAACAGCTCCATCGCTCTGTCGTACGCCGCAAGAGCACCCTTTTCATCGCCCTTTTCCAGCAGAGCGGCGATCTCATTATAGTAAAAGCTCTCCTGTGCAGGATCGATCTCCATCGCATGGCGAGACAGAAAGACGATCTGGTCGTAGCACTCGTCCCCCGCCAGGATCTGAACTGCCGCATTGTAACAGTAGAGATACTGCTTTTCATAGAGATCTGCGGCATTCTTGGCCCACTCCTCATTGGCATATTTTCCGTTCAGATACCGACCACGGTAGAATGCCATTGCACGAAGCGCCGCATTCAGCTTTTCCTCGGGCAGATCGGTATGCTTGGCGGACTCTGCCAGCATTACGAAATCGTCGGTGTCGATCCGAAGGGGGAAGCGCGGATTCCACAGGTAGCCTCCGTCCTGCCGCAGGATCAGATAGCGACTTCCTTCAAACTGCAGCTGATCCAGCGTATTGCGCGCCCGATGGAGCAGCGTCTTCAGAGCGGCGGCATTCTCGTCGGGATCGCCCTCTCCTTGCCAGAGTGCGGTCAGCAGCTCCTCCTTGGTAACGGTACGGCTTCGGTGATGGACCAGATATTCCAGCAGCTTCCAAAGCTTTTTGGAGCGGTTGTCGCTTTCCGCGATGACAGCATCTCCCTGTCGGATGGAAAAGGTGCCAAATGTTTTGATGATGATCGGTTCGGTCTCGCTGAGTATAGCCATTCCGCTGACTCCTTTCAATGATCGGATGGAATTTAAGGTCGAAGCGTCTTGAACGCCAGAAGGGCGGCGACGGACAGCACGGCGATCACGGCAAAGGTGATCACCAGCGTGGTCAGCAGCTCGCTACGGGCTGCCGCAGCTGCAGGATCCTCCTGCTCCGCAGGCGCACCCGTGATCAGCGGTGCAGTTTCCCGGGGAGACGAGGTTGTTGCGGGAACGGTCTGAGGGACGGTTTCCCCCGTCACAGAGGGAGTCGTCAGCGTGCCCGATTGCCCAGCCACAGTGGTCACCGGAGCAGTTACCGCGCCATCGGTGGACAGGGGGTCTGCCGGTGCGGATTGCATTGCTCCGACGGAGGTGATGGGCATGGTGGAATAGGTAGGCGCGGTAGTTGCCTTGGTCGTGGTGACCACGGTTGTAATCACGGTAGTTACTGCGGGGGGCTCGGTAGTGATCGGCAGATCGGTCACGGCAGGCGGTTCGGTGGTTTGGGTCTCCCCTTCCCCCTCCCCCTCGGGAGCGGTGGTTTCCCACGTGTCTGGCGCCGTGGTTCCCTCTTCGGGGACATCCGTGGTATCCGAGGGGGTAGGCAGCGTGTCCTCCGGCAGAGTGGTGTCCGCGGGCTGATCGGTTTCGGTACCGTCACCGGGAACCGGTGCGGCAGTAGTCTCGCCTACGGTTTCGGCGGCAGATTCACTCTCGGATGCGGCGGCATCGGTCTGCAACGGTTCCTCTGTCGTGAGGGGCGGTTGTGCAGCGTCCGCCAGTGCCAGCAGACCGCCGCAGACCACCAGCATCAGCAGAGCGGCGCACAGGGTCAGCGCCAGCCGCAGGGTCAGATCGGATCGTGTATTCATAAGGTCTCCGTAAAACAAAAAAGGTAACGGGATGGGTTACAAAATCCGCCCCGTGGCATCATTATATCACGAAAATGTGAAATTTTCATTTCCAATTTATAAAAATTACGATTTCCCCGTTTTCCACAAAAAATATCGCAATTTTCGTGCAATTTGTACTATTGATTTTGCCGCCGCTCTGTGGTATCCTAAAGGCAGTTGTGAAAAACAGGTTTCGGAGGTATCAAATGAGCAAGATTTCCTGGAAGGGCGGCGCGCTGCTGGCACCCGTTCCTGCGGTGATGGTTTCCTGCGGCAGCATGGAAGCACCCAATATCGTAACGGTGGCGTGGACGGGCATCACCTGCACTCAGCCTCCCAAGACCTACATTTCCCTGCGCAAGAGCCGTCATTCCTACGGGCTGATCAAGGAAAGCGGCTGCTTTGTGATCAATCTCACCACCGAAGCACTGGTGCGCGCTACCGACTTCTGCGGTGTACGGTCGGGACGGGATCTGAACAAATTCGAGGTCTGCAAGCTGACTCCGGAGGCGGCGGAGCATATCCCCTGCCCTGCGATTGCCGAGTCGCCGCTGTCCATTGAGTGCCGCGTCACCGACGTGATCGAGCTGGGCTCCCACGATATGTTTCTTGCCGACATCGTCGGCGTGATGGTGGACGAATCTCTGCTGGACGCAGGCGGTCGCCTTGCGCTGGAAAAGGCAGGGCTTGCCGCCTACTGCCACGGCGAATACTATGCCCTGGGCAAAAAGCTGGGCAAATTCGGTTATTCGGTGGAAAAGAAGAAGAAAAAAAGAAAACTCAAATAACTCGAAAACTCCCGACGAATACGTCGGGAGTTTTTGGGATTATGATTTGCTCCATTGGAGGAAAATGTAGGTTTCGGTCAGCAGCTTTGCCGCGACTCGAGAATTCGAGAGATCCTGCTCCACGTTCCAGCCGTTCGGGTCGGAAAAGATTACCGACTTCAGATTGATGCACCCTGCGAAAGCGTCGCGTTCAATGAGACTGACCGTGCTCGGTAACACGATCTCGGTCAGCGAGGTGCAACCATAGAACATTTCTTTGCAGATCTCGGTCACACCCTCCTCGATGATCACAGTCTCAAGATCGGTACAGTTTTTGAAGGTGGAAGCATAACTGTCAACCAGCGTAGCGGGCAGAGTCACCGAGACCAATCCGCTTCCTTCAAAGGCACTTTCCTCGATGTTCTCCAGGGCGGCGGGAAGGGCGATCTCCTTCAATGCAGTGCAATTTTTGAACACCGAGTAACCGATATAGGTAACGGTGTCGGGGATGGTGACCCGCTCCAGATTCGTGCAGTTTGCAAAGGATCCCCAAAGCTGAGTCACGGGTTCTCCGTCAAAGGAGTCGGGGATCACGAATTCGGTCATGGTCTTGTCTTCGCCCTGATAGGAAAATGCAACGCCGCCGGTGACGTAATAGTACCAGCATTCTCCGTCTATGCGGATCCGTCGCCAAAGATCCAACAGTCCCGGATTTCTCAGTTGTTCGGCATTATCGGCGGAATCGGTGCGGGGAGAATCAAAGAAAACGTATTCTCCCGACGGATAGTCCAGAATCGCCCAGTCGTTCGGCTCCTCAAACACCACCGAGGTCAGGCGGTCACAGCCTCCAAAGGCGTTGTAATCAATGTAGCACACCGACGCGGGAAGGATGATCGACTGCAATGAAGAGCAATCTTCAAAGGCATCCGATGCAATAGTACTCACAAAATCGGGCAGATCCACCTCGGTCAGTGCATCGCAGCCCTGAAAGGTCATACTGCAAATCGTCGTTACACCGTTCGAGATCTGCACTCTGCGCAGCGCACTGCAATTGTAGAAGCAGCCGTCCCCCAGACTCGTTACACTGTCGGGGATGATCGCCTCCTGCAGGTTTGAATACTGAAACGCATGAATGCCAAGCGTTTGCAGACCGCTTGGAAGCTCTATCTGCCGCAGAGCATAGCAGCCGCTAAAGGCATAGGCACCGATAGATTTCAATGTAGTGGGCAGATGAATCTCTTGTAGCGATCCGCAATGCTGGAATGCATAGAGCCCGATTGCGGTGATTCCTTCGGAAATTGTGACGTTGGTCAGTTGCTCGCAGTTTTCAAAAGCTTTATCCAGGATCTGCGTTACGGGGATACCCCGGTATTGGGCAGGGACGACGACTTGCGTAACGGTCTTCTCTTCATGTCCCGAGACAGCCCAGGTGCCGTCATCCAGCATGGTGAAGATCAGATGCTCATCCACAGCCTCGCTTCGTGTCCAATCCACGTGAGCAAAGGTATCGGCAAGACCGATTGCCGCATCTTCGGGTCTGCTCAGATCAACGGGGATATTCCAGCCTGCGGAATCGGCAAAGGTAGCCTTCGCCAACGCCGTACAGCCGCCGAACGCACCCTTTCCGATGAACGTAACGGTTTTGGGGATCGTCACGTTCGTAAGCTTTGTGCAGCCCTCAAAGCATCCTGTGGCAATCCTCGTAACCCGAGAAGCTATTTCGAATCCTTCCGCAGACGGATCGGTGCAGCGGAACAAGCAATACGTGCCATCCGGAAGCAGTCGGTACAGCGCATCGGAGGGCGCAGGAACATCATAATCCTGTGCGCCATTATACCGCCAAGTGACTTGACTGAGCGAATCTCGCAGAGCATCTGCCGCATCAAAGTCAAAGACCGTGTTCACCGGCACCTTAACGCTCCAGCCGTCCTCATAGCGGAAGTCGGCTGTCATCAGGCCGCTGTTTTCAAACGCGCCCTTGCCAATGATCTTGACCCAGCCGTTGATCTCGATATTGGTCAGCGACGTGCAGTTTTTGAACATATCCTCGGAGAATTTCTCGATCAGCAGGCCGTCTACGTTGGACAGGCTGTAGCAATTCATGTACGCGCCGTAGCCGACCGTAGGAGGATTGGCTTCCTCGGGATAGATGGACATACTGACCATCGTGTGGCATTCCGCAAAAGCAAGACTGCCAATTTCCCGAATATTCCCCCACAAGCTGCTGTCTGCCAAAGCAGTACAAGCATAGAAGGCACGCTCACCGACGACCTCGATACTGCCGGGGAAGCTCACGCTCATCAGAGCCGTGCAGTTTTCGAAGGAACACATTCCGATCTCACGGATTCCCGACTGCAGCGTAACGTCTTGTAGCGAAGCACAGCCGTAGAAGGCCGCCGTATCCACGGTTTTTACCGTTCCGGGAATGGTAATCTGCCGGAGCCCGCTGCCTGCGAAGGCGAAGGGTTCAATCGTCGCCAGCTTTGCGGGCAGGGCAATGGATGTAAGCGAGGTACAGTCGCTGAACGCTGATTCACCGATCACGGTAACACTGTCGGGCAAAGTCACGCTTTCCAGTGCCGTAAGCTGATAGAAGCAATAGTCCATGAGCTCGGTAACTGCGATCCCCTCCAGCTCGGCGGGAACCGTCACAGAGGAGAGCGTAGCATCCTTACAGGCATATACGCCCCATGTGCCGTTATTCAACAAACGATAGTCTAAAATCCCATCGGTAGCGGTTCGGACAGGCTCCTCTGTCTCGGGAGGATCAGTAGTCTCGTCGGGCTCGGTAGTCACCACGGGGGGAAGGCTGTCGGTGGGATCGGTGCCCGCAGGATCGTCCATCTCATCCAGCAGGCGGGAGACGAAGAAGAGTCCGCCCAGAAGCAAAACGATGCTCATCGCATAGGCGACGATTGCCTTGGAGATCCGCTTGACGTGGATGCCCGCACTCGCGCGGGGACGGTAGGGGATGCCGGTAATGGCCGCCGTCGTCAGCACAGCGGGAGCCTTCACCTTACTGCCCAGCCCTTGTAAACGAAGGGTCAGCGCATCGTTTTCGGGAAGATCGCGGAACAATTCGTTCTTAGACATCAATACCATCTCCTTTCAGCAGTTCTCTCAGCATTTCTTTGCCGCGGGACAGTCGGGAGCGGAAGCTGCCGGGACGCAGCTCCAGAATCTCTGCACAGGTTTCGGCAGGGATCTGCTCGATGTAATACAGCTGGATGGGGATACGGTATTTGGCAGGCAGCTTCAAGAGGGCGGCAAACAGACCGTGCTCCTCCTCGGGCACGGATGCCAGATCGCCCACCTCTTCCAGCGTAAGGGTGGTATTTTTGAAGGTTGCCGCAAAATACCGCTTGCAGCAGATCAGCGTGGTACGGATCAGCCACGCCTTACAGTGCTCGTCACTGTCAAAGGTGCGTTCTTTCTCAAACAGTCGCATAAATACTTCCTGAAACACTTCTTCCGCCGCTTCTTCCTTGCGGGTACGGGACAGCGCAATGCGCCAGACCGTATCGGCGTGTCGGCGGACGGTCTCATTCCGCTCGTCCTTGGCAGGCGGAACGGGGGACGCGCCCCTGGTGGAATTTGGCATAGCCGATCCTCCTCTCTTTTAGGGTATTGCAAACTCCTCTCACCCATAATTCCGCAAAGATGGGTGTTTTGTTGCATCGTTTGCAAAAAAATACAAATTTTTCTTTTCCAAAACGAAAAGAGCCTCCGAAAAGGCTCTTTTCGTATATGGGGCGAAAACGGGTTATCTTCTCCGCTCTTTGGCGTGAAGGATGTCTGCCGCAAACGCCTCTTTGGTATAGTCGTCGATAAACACGGGGGTGGAGAAGATTACTTCATCTCCCTGCTTCAGACAGAAGGCGTAGGCCTTGCCCAGATCGTTTGCCACAGGCTGTACGCCGGCGCCGTCAAAGTCTGCAAAGTCGTAATCGGCTGCCTTATCCTCCGACCACTCCTCGCACAGAGAAAGACGACGGGTCAGAACGGTCACACGGTCGCGGCGGATGTACAGGTATGCGTAGGTCACGATGGGATAGAGCAAACCGCCCGACTTCAGCGTGCGGGGCTGACGCTCGCTCTCTCTGCCGTCGGGATCCTGACAGCTGCCGACGAGGATCAGAGAGTTCTGATGCAGATCGGAGGGATAGTTCAGCTTATCCTCTGCATAGTCCTTGAAATCCCGCTTGGCGTCCTCCACCAGATTCATCATATCCGATTCCTTGACCTTCATGCTGAGAGACACTGCCCACAGAGGTCCGCCGATCACGAGCATTCCCCAAGCGGGCGTGGAAAGATACCACATTCCGTAACCACCGAAGGAGGTAACGATCAGCAATACTGCGCCTACCAGCATCAGCGGAATGCCGATCACCTTCAGCAGCTTAACTTTTTTACGGTGATTGAGGTCGAAAAATTTCAGATTAGTTCCGTAATCCATAGGGTCATTCCTTTCATATTGCCAAAATTGAAATCACTTTTTTATTATAGCACATCTATGCGGTGATTGCAATAGATATTTCATCATTCTCTGGTTTTTCCCTGCTCCGATTTAGGTCGGCGGCGGTAGCGATCCTTATACGCCTTGGAAAAGTGGGACAGATCGCAAAAGCCGCAGGAGAGGGCGATCTCGGTGAGGCTAATACCGCCTTTTTCCACCAGCAGAGCGGCTTTTTCCAGACGGAAGTTGAGGATCGCCCGCTGGGGAGAAATGCCCAGCCCCGATTTGAAAATGCGATAGAGATAGGATCTGCTGACGTTCAGATGCTCCGCCAGGGATTCCACCGTCAGCTGATCGGAATAGGCGTTTTCCATGTAATCGTAGCACATTTGCAGGTAACGGTCTCCCTTGGCTACCGATTCCCGCTCGTCTGCAGCAACGGTGTTCACCAGCAGATAGAACGCCCCTTGCGCCTGCTCGTAATTATAGAGGGTGGTGTCCGCGGTCAGCTGGCGCAGATAGGGGATCAGCTCGTCCTTATCCCGATAGACGAAGCAATGCACCCCTGCCTCCAGACCGTGGCGGCGAAGGACGGCCTCGTTCTCCTTGGTAGCGCCTACGCCTACCCAGATATACTCCCAAGGATCGTCGGGATCTGCCGTGTAGGTAGTCATCTCTCCCGGAATGATGAAAAAGCCGTCCCCCGCTTCCAGCAAAAACTCACCGTCCTCGGTTTGCAGTCTTCCTCTGCCGCGAATGATGAAATGAAGCAAAAAATGATCCCGAATCGCCGGTCCGAAGCGATGTCCTGCAAGGCATCTCTCGTGTCCCATAAACGCCCGTCCGTTTCCATCTGTAAATGTGATTGGCATATACTTTTCCCCTAATACTCATATTCACCTGTATTATATCATATTTTCACAGGCTTTGCAACATACATACCAAAAAAAGCAACAATTATTATAGCGTTATTTCGCCGACAGGATTATAATGGAATCAGTAAAATTGGAAAAATGTTTCCATTTCACGGAAAGGATGAAAAACAGATGAAAAAATCTCAACTGATCGCATTGTTGTTGGCTGGCGGAATGTTGGCAGGCTGCTCCACCTCCGGTGGCACCGATACCACTCCCGCATCCACAACAGTCACCGTCACTCCCTCCGATACCACCACTCCCACTACTCCCGACAAAAAGCCGGTGGGTGCTATTCCCCCCGGCGAGGCAAAGGATCACCTGGTACAGAACGGCTCCACCTACACCCTTTATTCTCCCGACGGCACCCTTGCCATCGAGATCAACACGGCAGAGCAGATGTCCTACTCGGTCTATCGGGTGCGGGACGGCGAAACCACCGAGTGGGTTCGCCAATCTACTCTGGGCGTAGAGGCTGGCCGCAAGACCTACTACAAGGATGCCACCGTCGCCTCTACCGCTGTCAACGAGGTAGAGGTCAGCTACCCCCTCTACGGCAATCAGCGCACCGCTAACGGCCATTGCATGGAGGCAAAGCTTTCCCTTACCCAGGACGATTACAGCTACTCTCTGGAGGTACGGGCATACGACAACGGCGTTGCCTTCCGCTACGTACTACCCGAGCTGAAGAGCGTCACCGCCCTCAGCGAGCTGACCACCTACGCACTGCGCACCGATATTGAAAAGAGCTGGTACGGCGTCAACAATCAGGACTACGAGTCTGAGATCACCGCGCACAGCCCCACCCGCGCCTCCAACGAGATTATCACTGCTCCCCTGACCGCCGAGCTGAAGGGCGATCGCGGCTACATTGCCATTATGGAGGGCGCACTGAATAGCTCCTATCCCGGCGTGAACCTGAAGGCAGATGGCAAGTCGGTCTACTCCACCTGCTTCTACACCAATCCCTCCGTTCAGGCAGGTGATCTGACCTCCGGCTGGAGACTGATCAACATCGCCGACACGCTGAACGATCTGGTCAACAACTACAATATCTACACCGTCAACGAGGCACCTGACAGCACCCTGTTCGCCGATACCTCCTGGATCGAGGCAGGTCGCTCCGCTTGGTCTTGGAACATGACCCACAGCGCACCCACCTACGAGATGATGAAGGAGTACACGCTGAACGCTGCGCTTCTGGGCTATGAGTACAACATCATCGACGACGGCTGGCCCGCATGGACCGAGTACAAGGAAAGACTGACCGATCTGGGCACCATGGGCGAAGAGCTGAACGTCAAGCAGCTGCTGTGGAGTGCCATCACCATGGGCACCTCCGGCTACAACAAAACCCCCGACAAGGCTTCCATTGACAAATACTTCCAGCTGCTCTCCGACACCCATATGTACGGTGCAAAGGTGGACTTCTGGTGGAGTGAAGCCAACACCAAGACCACCAACTTCCAGCAGTACATTCTGGAAGAGGCCGCCAAGCGCCAGATGGTCATTGACTTCCACGGCTGTAACAAGAACTCCGGCTTCAACGTCACCTATCCCAACGAGCTTTCCCGTGAGGGTGTGCGCGGTCTGGAGAACATCGGCAACAGTAACACCACCAACTACAACACTTACGCCACTTGGCTGAACGTACAGCTCTACACCCGCTTCCTTTGCGGTCACGCAGACTGGACCCCCGGCACCTACAACACGATGGAGATCGCTTCTCTGATCTGCATTGACTCTCCTTTGATGGTAGTGGCATCCGATCCCAAGGATATTCTGGAAAGCCCCGCCGTCGAATTTATCAAATCCATTCCCACCGCTTGGGACAAGACCGTGGTTCTCTCCGATAGCCGGATCGGCAGATATTCGGTATACGCCAAGGAAAGCAACGGCACCTGGTTCGTTGGCGGCATCGCCTCCACCAGCGTAAAGGGGGCCAAGGTGGATCTGGCCGAGTTCCTGCCCGACGGCACCTACACCGCTGAGGTTTGGGTAGACGGTTCCCAGGGTATGGAAAAGACCGTTGTGACCGTCAGCAACGGCGAGGTCATCACCATTGGTAACCTCACCTCCGGCAAGGGCTTTGCCATCCGCCTGTCTCAGCTGTCCCTCAGCCAATACGGCGGCGCACTGGGCACCGTTACCGTAACCGCTCCCGAGGGTGCTACCGTGAAGTACACTACCGACGGCTCGGATCCCATGACCTCCACTACCGCCATCGTATGCGATGGCACCATCACTCTGACCGAATCCTGCCGTCTGCAGGTTGCCATCACCGACGGCGCCGGCAAGGGCACGCTGCTCTCCTATCAGTTTAACAAGATTGCTCTGAAGCAAATCTTCACTCCCAGGATCGAGTATCTGGACGGTCAGACCAAGGTCACCCTGGATCCGGGTGATGACTCCGTCAAGGTCTATTACACCACCGACGGAAGCGCACCTACTACCTCCTCCACGGAAGGCAAGATCGCTGTCCTCGACAAGGCCTGCACCCTCCGCTATCTGGTGGTAGCTGCCGACGAGTACTTCGAGGGCACTCTGTGGGTGAAGATCCGCACCGCATTGAAGATTCCCCAGTCCGATCTGGCGCTGACCGATGCCCAGCCTACCACTGCACCGCAAATCGGTTGGGGTAGCGCACACTACGACGAATCTATGGCTCCCGACAACGGCATGTCCGCCCGCAAGATCTCTCTGGGCGGCACCGATCAGTCTAACGGCACCAAGTTCGATCGCGGCATCTCCTCCAACGCCGTTTCCACCTACACCTACGCCGTTCCCGCGGGCTACTCCCGCTTCGTGGGTGTGGTCGGCATTGACGACTGCGTTTACAACAACGCCGCCGCTTGCGGTGAGGCAGCATCCACCCTCGTCCTCTCCTTTGACGGCACGGTGGTCTACACCTCCACCGTCTTCCGCATGGGCGAATACGTTTACTTTGACGTTGCGATCCCCGAGGGGGCAACCACCCTCACCATCACCTTCGCAGAAGGAGGCAACGGCGTCACCTGCGACAACGTATCCCTCGCCGCTCCCGGCTGGGTGAAGTAAACAGAAAAAGCAAATTCCTCCTTCCCCTTCTTGAACGAAGGGGAAGGATCTCCAAGATCTTTCGAAAAAGCGTCATCAATATTTGCGGAGGATAGACGGCAGACAACGGCGCACTGCATCCCCGTCAACTGCCTTTCTAATTCGAAACGATAGAGCAACTTGCTCTATTGCAATATTTATTATTTTAGAGAGGAAAACAAATATGAAAAAGCTTTTATCCATTCTTTTGGTTGTAGTATTTGCAATCAGCCTGCTTCCTGTTTCCGTTTTTGCTGCAGAAACCGTTCGCTATGAGGCCGAGGATGCGGTGATCACTTCCGGCGATATCCGCAATGCCGGCGGCGACCACGCCGCTTCCGTATCCGGCGGCAAGTTCGTTGGCGGATATGACAATATCCCCGAGGCAGTAACCTTTACTGTAACCGCTACTAACTCCGGTGATTACCTGATGACCATCGGTTACATCTCTATGGATCTTCGCGCCTTCCGCATCAACGTAAACGGAACCGTCACTGAAAACTACGCATTTACCGAAACCGGTCGTTCTTGGGACGGCGATACCAAGACCTACACTATGGAAATCAAGCTGAACCAAGGCGAAAACACCATCATATTCGGTAGTAACGGAAACGCTCCCAGCATTGACTTCATCGATCTGAAGGAAATCACTTGCGAGCATCCCACTACCGAAATCGTTGGTGTTAAAGAAGCAGCTCTGAACGATCCCGGCTACACCGGTGACAAGACCTGCACCGTTTGCGGGATGGTACTGGAACAGGGCACCAAAACATATGTCATCCCCGAAAACCGTTACGAGGCTGAAAAGGCCGTTATCACTGCAGGCGAAATCCGTCAGGCTCACGGCGACTATGCAAATTCCGTTTCCAACGGCCTGTTTGTCGGTGGCTTCGACGGCATGACCGACGCGGTGACCTTTACCGTAAACGTTCCTAAAGCAGGCAAATACGTAATGATCATCGGTTATATCTCCATGGACTCTCGTTCCTATGACATCACCGTAAACGGTGCCAAAACCGAAGACTACGTGGCTACCGAAACCGGTAATGCATGGGAAGGCGACACCAAGACCTACACCATGGATATCACCTTAAACGCAGGAGATAACACGATCTCGTTCGGTCAGAACGATGGCAAACCCGTTCCTAACCTGGATTACATCCAGATCGAAGCAATCCCTTGCGATCACGCTAACACCAAGGTAGAGGGTGCGAAGGATGCTACTCAGGATGCAGAGGGCTACACCGGTGACACCGTGTGCTCCGATTGCGGTGAGACCATTGCCGAGGGTGAAGTGATCCCCAAGCTCCCCGCCACCGTTGAGCCCCCCAAGACCGGCGATGCAATGATCGTAATCTCCGCATTCGCACTGGTTGCGGCAGCAGGCACTGTCATGATCGCTCGCAAGAGAAAGATCGAGGAATAATTAAATGTTCATCCCCCAAAAACTAAAGCCCGACGTTTCGTCGGGCTTTAGTTTTTGATGTTTTTGCAACAATATTGCGCTGCTCCTAACGATAGGAAATGCTTATCTTAGGAAAGCATTGCTCGATCGTTGGCAAATTCGCTTCCGCTGGCAACGGAGAATTTCGCCAGCAGATCGTCCACGGTGAGCTTCTTTTTATCCTCGCCCGCGATGTCCAGGATCACACGTCCTTCATGCATCATGATCAGACGGTTGCCGTGGGCAATAGCATCCTTCATGTTGTGGGTGATCATCACGGTGGTCAGCTTATTCTCGGTAACGATGCGATCGGTGAGGGAAAGCACCTTTGCTGCGGTTTTGGGGTCAAGGGCGGCGGTGTGCTCGTCCAGAAGCAGCAGCTTGGGTCGCTGCAGCGTTGCCATCAGCAGGGTCAGAGCCTGTCGCTGACCACCCGAGAGAAGACCCACCTTAGAGGTCATACGATTCTCCAGACCCAGCTCCAGCATTGCCAGCTTTTCCTTATATGCGGCGCGCTCTGCTTTGCGAATGCCCCAGCCAAGTCCGCGGGATTTTCCCCGCCGTGCTGCCAGCGCGAGATTTTCCTCGATTCCCATGTCGGCAGCAGTGCCCAGCATGGGATCCTGGAATACGCGCCCCAGGAACTTCGCCCGCTTATGCTCGGGCATCGCAGTCACGTCCACGCCGTCGATGATGACCTTGCCTGCGTCCACCCGCCACACGCCTGCGATGGCGTTGAGCATAGTGGATTTACCTGCACCGTTGCCGCCGATAACGGTCACAAAATCGCCATCGTTCAGCGTCAGGGAAAGATCCTTCAGCGCGATCTTCTCGTTAACGGTGCCTGCATTGAATACTTTATAAACGTGAGAGAGCTCAAGCATTGGTTTCACCCTCCTCATGCTGTGCAATAGATTTGATAGACGGGCGCAGGAGCTGCCGCTTCAGATAGGGCAGACCCAGGAAGATCGCCACCACGGCTGCGGACAGCAGCTTCAAAAGGTCGGCATCCAGACCCAACCAGATGACCGTCTGATAGACGATGTAGTAGACGATACCGCCCACCACTACCGCAGAGAGACGGAGTGCGAAGTTCTTCAGCAGCTTGGAGAGGAGCACCTCGCCGATGATTACGGCAGCAAGGCCGATAACGATGGCACCTCTGCCCTTCTGCACGTCTGCCTGACCGTCGTACTGGGCAAGGAGTGCGCCCGCCAGTGCCACGATACCGTTGGAGATCATCAAGCCAAACACCTTCATTCGGTTGGTATTGATGCCCTGTGCGCGGCTCATGTTGGGATTATTACCCGTCGCGCGGAGAGCTGAGCCCATGGCGGTACCGAAGAACCAGTACAGCACGCAGATCAGTGCGATGACGAAGATTGCCGTCACGAAAATGGGATTCTGATAGAAGGGGACGCCCCGCAGCTCGCCCATGGAGACCAGCACGTCGTATTTACGGGTGTTGATGGTCTGGTTGCCCGAGCCCAGGATCTTCAGATTCACCGAATAGAGGGAAAGCTGAGTCAGAATGCCCGCCAGAATAGCAGGGATTCCCAGCAGAGTGTGCAAAAGACCGGTGATCATGCCTGCCAGCATACCGGCGATCACTGCGCCCAGGATAGCGATCGGCATACTGTAGCCGTTAATGAGCAGCATAACGCATACTGCACCGCCGGTTGCCATAGTGCCGTCTACCGTCAGATCGGCAATATCCAGCACGCGGTAGGTGATATACACGCCGATCGCCATAATGCCCCAGATCAGACCTTGGGCAACGGCTCCCGGCAATTGATTGAGTAACGATGTAAAATCCATACGATGTCCTTTCGGAAGTTATTTGCTTTGACAACAAAATCGGGGTTTGAAAGAGATTCTTCAAACCCCGTTTGTAGATCATTCGGCAGAATTCTCGATGGCAGTGTAGCCTTCGGGAACGGTGATGCCCAGCTCGTCGCAGATCGCCTTGTTGTACTTCTTGGTGAACTCGGGAGCGTATTCGATGGGCATTTCGGAGATCTTAGCCTCGCCCTTCAGGATCTTTGCAGCCATCAAACCGGTTGCATAGCCCAGATCGTAGTAGCTGATGGACAGCGTTGCAATACCGCCGCCTGCACACATACCCTCTTCGCCGGTGATCACCGGAACCTTAGCGGGACGGGCAACCTGATCCAGAATGCTCATATAGGTTGCAACGGTGTTATCGGTGGGAACGTAGATAGCCTCGCACTCGGAAACTGCGGTGGTGCAAACGCCGGACATATCGTTAGAGTCGGTGAAGGTGTAGACCTTGCAGGTCTTTCCCTTGGCTTCCAGATATCCCTTGACCTTCTCCACCTGATACTTGGAGTTTGCCTCTGCGGAGCAGTAGATCAGACCGATGGTGTTCTTGTCGGGAAGCAGCTCGGTAAAGAGCTCAGCCTGCTGATCCAGAGGAGCCAGGTCGGAGGTGCCGGAAACGTTGCCGCCTACGGTGCCGCTGAAATCCTTGATGTCCAGTGCAACGCCGTATTCGGTAACAGAGGTGCCCAGGATCGGGATGGTCTGAGTAGCGTTATACGCAGTCTGCAGAACAGGGGTAGCGTTAGCCAGGATCAGATCCACGTTTTCGGAAACGAAGCTGTTGATGATAGTGGTGCAGGCAGACTGATCGCCGCCGGCATCCTGTACCTTGAAGGTAACCTTATCGCCCAGTTCCTTCTTCAGAGCATCCTGGAAGCCCTGGGTAGCGGCGTCCAGCGCAACGTGGGGCTGGATCTGACAAATACCGACGGTGTAGGTATCATCGCCGGAGGAGCTGTCTTCAGAGCAGGCAGCCATGCCAAGCATCATCGTGCCGGCAAGCAAAAGAGAAAAAATTTTTTTCATGATGAATCTCCTGTTTCGGGGCACTTTACCCCGATAAATAAAAAAGATATTTCTATTATACTCATTTGAAGAAAAAAAGTCAATTCTTTATCCCACAAAATTATACACATTTTTTGTATATTTTCTACAAAATTTCCACTTGTATTGACGATACTCCCCTGTTCTGCTATAATGGGAATGAATTATTTTTCATTATTGGAAATGCCGCGTTACCTTTTCCAAAAAAATGCGTCTTTAGGGTGAAAAGGCAAAATCCGGATAACAAGAAAGGAGGCTTGCCATGACCGATCATCAAATCATAGATAGTTTTTGGGCACGCTCGGAGACCGCTATTGCACAGGTGCAGGAGCGGTACGGGACGGCAGGAGAGGCGATCGCTAACAATCTGCTCCAAAGCTCCGCAGATGCAGAGGAATGCGTCAACGATGCTCTGCTGCGCCTATGGAATTCCATTCCGCCCGAGCGTCCCGTCTCCCTGTGGGCGTATTTCGTGAAGGTGATCCGCAATCTGGCACTGGATCGCCTGCGCAAGCGCTCTGCCGCCAAGCGGTCGGGATTAACTCTGGTGCTGGAAGAGCTGGAGGAGGTCATCGGAACCGATGACAGCTGGCAGGAAGGACAGGTGCTTGCCATTATCGAGGATTTTCTGCGAAATGAGGACGCAGAAAACCGTGCGCTGTTTCTGCGCCGTTACTGGCGGGGCGAATCCATCGCCGACGCCGCTGATGCGGTAGGGCTGTCCACCCACGCCGCCAAGATGCGCCTGTCCCGCATGCGCGCACGTCTGCGGGAGAAACTGAAAGAAGAGGGGATCAACGTATGACGAAAGCCGATTCTAATACCGAACGGTTATATAAGCTGCTGGGCGCACTCTCCCCCGATCTGCTTGCAGATGCCTTCCCCGAGGCAGGAGGGCTTCACAATGCACCCTCCTTCCGCGCCCGTCACGCCAGACGAATCGGGAAAATGATCGCCCTGTATGCGGCTTGTGTTTTACTGTTTTTGGGCGCATTGTGGCTGATTCCCGGTCTGTTTCCCCGTCTGGGCGACACCCCCGTGGGAACAGATCGCACCAATGACACTACTCCCATCGTGACCACCGCGCCGGTAACGACCGCTCCGGTAACAACTATTCCGCCCACTACCACACTCTCTCCGGAAGAGCCGCCGCTTCCCACCGTTCTGCCCTCCGATGACTATATTGCGAAAGGCAATTGGGTCACAGATACGCTGGACGCATCACCTCTGCGGCAGGAGATCGCCTGCATCCGCGGTGACACCAACAGCCCCGTGTTCTATCCTGCTACGCAGACCGAGCTATCCTTCTCATTTGCTTCGGATCAGCACGATTTTTCGCATTTCGATCTGCTTACCGAGCATTTATACGTGGTTAATCCCGCCGCTCCGATGCTGGACGTCCTGCTGGATGGAGTCTGGTATCGGGTTCCGTGGGAAGCGGAGCCCTCTGCGACTTCAGTATCCCTGCTGGAATACACCCGACAAATTACGTTGCAATTTTCGCTGGATGACTTTCCACGCGCGTATTTCCCCGACGGGCAATACCGTTTCGTTATGGAGTTTACCGTGCGTCACGAGGATCAGGCCCCCTTCGACGGAGTGGTGTATGTCCCCTTTGCAGTAGATAACGGCACACCGACTCCTTCCGCCCCCAATGATCTGATCGCCGAAAACGGAATGCCCTATCTGTATCCCGTCAGCAGTCACGCCGACGTTCGTCTGGATCGCACCTACGTTTCCGAGAGCGACCGAGAACGGGTACGGAAGACGATTCGTGAATTTTTGTCCGCCTATGAAAGCGCACGCTCCACGCTGAATACAGAGGAGGCGTTGCAGGTGCTGGACGAGTTCCGTGCTTCCAATTCGCTGAAGAACAATCTGACCGCACGTATAGAGGCGATCCGCGACGCAGGATATACCGAAGTCAGGAGCAAGCTAAGCTTCGATTCCCTGTACACCGAGTATGATGCGATCTGCTTTTCTGCTATTGAGACGGTAGAGTATTATCAAAACAGCGTTCTGACCGAAACCCGCATCCTCTATCACGATCTGCGTGCCAACTCACTCAGCGCATCCGGACTTGTAACCATTACAGATTATTATTTTGATCCCTTCCTGAATCAGATCTGCACGCGCAACAGTCCTCTGGCCTCTCGCAATACCTCAGTTGCCTTGGCAGTACGAAAAGTGCTTCCCGAGGGCACAACCCTATATGCGTCTGTCACGGATAGCAACTTCTACGTTCTGTATCACGAGCTGAACCGATTGAACGCCTTTGACATCACCGTAACTGCCACCGTTCCCGAAGGGAAGCTCATCGGTGCCTGCGCCGACGTCTGGATCACTGCCGATGGCAGGTACGTCAAGGTTGTCTGGAAGGAAGCCGAGGAAACGTCTCCACCGGAAAAATCCCCTTATGAGCAATGCCTGGATCGCTTCCTGAGCGAGTACGCCAAAATAGGAAAATCCTTGCAGCTGACCGAGAATCTGACCCCCGACGAGTTGGCAGATGTGATGAAATTCCTTGCCCAAACCGATGCACGGCTTGTAGTGGCAGGCGGCTATGTCAGCTACTATCGTCCGGAGGATATCAGCATGTATGATATGCTCTATGCGGTAGACACCAAAACGGAATACCCTGACAATCCCCTCCAAAACGACGGTAGCATGATGAGCGTCACCCGCATTCGGGAGATCATCCACAAGTACATGGGAATCGAGGTAACAGAGGCCATGTGGGATCGGTTGGTAGCAGACAGTGCTACCTACTATCCCGAATATGACGCCTACGGCTTCCCACATACCGACGCATGGGGCTTCTTCCCCCAAAACATCAGCGGATATCGCTGTGCAGACGGAAAGCTGTTGGTGTATAGCGGCACGATCGATAACGACATCAATATGATTCTGCTGATCCCCACCGACGAAGGCTACTTGATCGAAGCAGTACAACGCGTTCCCAGCTGGGAACTAGACTAATCCTCCCCTCCCGTATTCGCTTGAATACGGGAGTTTTTCTTGACATTTTCAAAAAATCCTGCTATACTGTAGAAAAACGCCCCCGCTTTGGGACAAAGGAGTGATCGTATATGTGGAAACAAAAACTGGGACTGGGCATTCTCGGGCTCCCCGGAATGACCGTGGCAGACGAGATCCGTGCCTTCAGGAAAGTGGGCTTTGAGGCCTTCTTCACCGGATGGAGGAAGGGCGATCCCGTAGAGGAATGGGCATCGGTTGCCCGTGAGTGCGGGATGATCTATCAATCCATTCACGCCCCCTTCGGCAGAGCCGCCGACATTTGGGGAGCGGATGAGGAGAAGGGAGAGGCTGCTGTCACCGAGCTGTGCGACTGTCTGGACGCCTGTCGTGCTGCGGGTGTACCCATTATGGTTGCCCACGCCTTCATCGGATTCAAGGATCACTCCCCCACCGAGATCGGACTGGTTCGCTTTGAGAGAGTCGTCCGCCACGCAGAAGAGTGCGGCGTGAAGATCGCACTGGAAAACACCGAGGGAATTGAATATCTGGACGCGCTGCTGTCACACTTCCAAAATAACGAAACGGTGGGCTTCTGCTGGGACACGGGGCACGAAATGTGCTACAACTACTCCGAGGATCTGCTGGCTCGCTGGGGCGGTCAGCTGCTGGCGACCCACGTCAACGACAATCTGGGCATCCGTGATCTTGCCGGCGAGATCACCTGGATTGACGATCTGCACCTGCTTCCCTTCGACGGCATCGGCGATTGGCAGGAGAAGATGGAGCGGCTTTCCCACGCCCGTATTCCCGAGGTGCTGACCTTTGAGCTGTCCCTGCGCTCCAAGCCCGACCGTAGAGAGAACGCTCCCTACGCTGCGATGGAGCCCATCGACTATCTCACCGCCTGCTATATCCGCGCCTGCAGAGTTGCCACACTGCTGATCCGCGCCCGTAACGGCTGACCTTGCATTCTTACTATTTTTTTCTCCAATGCTGTCCAATTTTGATAGACAGAAAAATGCTTCTATGCTATAATAAAATCAGTAAGGTGTATTCATCACCAAAAATTTGAAACGAGGTACAGAACATGAAACAGAAATTGCTTGCACTGGTTCTGATGGCTTCTCTGCTGTTTGCTGCTACCGCTTGCGGCAGCTCCGATACCGCAGACACCACCACCGAGCCTGCTCCCGACACCACGACTACCGCACCTAAGACTACCACTCAGGCACCCCCTCCGATCATTCCTCTCCCCGGCACCGAGGACGAAACTGAAGACGACTGGACCGACATCACCGAGCTGTTCATCCCCTACGGCACCGCTACCGTTGACGGTACCAAGGACGAAGCTTGGGCAAACGCTGCTACCGTATCCCTCGATCTGACCAAGAAGGATACCCCCAACGCAGACACCTACGTTGAGGCAAGCGCTATGTGGGACGAAAACCGCCTCTACTTCCTGTTCGAGATCACCGACTCCGACATCTACACCGGCGGCACTCTGGGCGACTACAATAACGACAGCGCTTATCTGTACATTTCCGAGGATCCTCTGGCTTACTGGACCTCCTTCGAGGCATTCGCAGGCGGCACTTATCAGTTCGCTCTGATCGCCGACGAGCTGGAAATGATCCCCCGTCACGGTGACAAGACCGTTAATCTGGACGCACAGACCGCTTACACCCGCACCGAGACCGGTATGATCATCGAGTTCTCCTACGTTCCCTACCACACTCCTCCCGCTGCAGGCAACTTCCTGCTGATGGACTTCCAGTACAACGACTCCTCCTCCAGCGGTACCCGCTCCGGCGCACTGGGCTGGTACAACGGCTCCGATGAAAACGCCAGAACCGACAACTGGGCAGTTGTAAAGCTGCTGGCACAGGGCGAGACTGCTCCTAACTAATCCCACAACCATTCAAAAAAATCCTCCCATTTGGGAGGATTTTTTTGAATGGCTAAAGATTAAAGAAGTATGAATATCGAATAAAGAATATATGTCGAAGATTTTCGGCGGAGCCGAAAATCTATTCGTTCGGTAGATCAGAGGGGGGAGGCAACGCCGTCATCGCCTTCAGTAGCGGGAAGGTCGGTGGGGAAATCAAAGTTGATGCTGTAGATACCAAAGCCGTTATCGTTGCTGACTACTACCGACATCACATCCACACGGATCTCGCCCAGAATGATATAGCCCGACAGCTCGTAGCCCGATCCACTGTATCGGCTGTCGTACATGGACACGCGAAAGCCTGTATAGTGATACTCCGGCACTGCGGAAAAATCCACGCCTGCCGCCGTAAAAGCGTTGACGATGGCCTCGCACTTCTCGGCGGTAGTGACGGCAGCCGCATCGGGGTGCATCAGAGAGAGCGCACCGTGGCTGTCCTTTTCCAAAATATACGACACAAAGGATTCGGTGGCGTCGGTCGCCTGACTGCGGGATACTCCTCCCGAGCAGGCAACGAGCAAGGTCAGCGTTATGAGCAATAGGATGGAGACGATTTTCTTCATTTGAGAGATCCTCCTTCGGATTCGTTCATTTACAGTATAGCACGGTCGGCTCAATCTGTCAAGATAGGCGGTTGCCTTCATTTATAAATCCCGAAAATACCGGTTTTTGTTGCAACATTTCACCCTCGAAGCAAAATTTTCTTCTTCTCTGCGAAAAAATGTAGTTTTGTCAATGATGTGAGACTAAAAAAGTGAAGAAAAAAGTAACGAGTTTAGTTAAGACTTTGCAATCGGAAGGAGGGGCGAAGCCCCGAGTGGAGCTTGCAAAGTCTTCGCGCGGTTAAGCGCAGGACTTTT